>DASQID010000540.1:0-6881 GCA_035631775.1 Acidobacteriota bacterium | reverse complement strand
CAGCCCACCCCCCGGCTCACATCCCTCCACCCCTCCGGGGTGGATTCGTTGTCATGTTTTCGAAATGGAGTACTTAGGGGACGATCCATTCGCCTTCGGCAGCCAGTTTTGTGCCGCTTGCATCCGCGAAGTGAACGATATATCCGCCCTTCGACGCAAAACGCTGCCCCGGGGCAAGTTCCAGCCTCGGATAGTAGCCATCGAAAAGCCTTGAGCTCAACATATCTTCAATCCGCTCGACGAGATAGTCGCGCACAAGGTCATCCCCTATGTGACTCACGTTCTGGGCCAGAGTGTCGCACGCGATATAAGTGTCGGCCTGGATACGTTCAGCCACAACCGGCACGTGCTGGAAACGGCACCATTCAATGGGATAGAGCATCCGGGTTACCCTCAGTTCGGGCAGATCGAACGGATAGGTCATGTGCGCGCGGCTGCGCCAGGCAGCAGGCAGGGGAGCATTTTCGAGGCCGCCCATGAGTCCCGAGAAGAGGAATTCAGGACCCTGAGGTGCTTCGGGGGTCAGCGAGCGAAGATCCTCGGGCCTCAACCATAATACTACGGCGTCACCGGTACCTGTTTCCTTCAACGCGTCCGCCAATTCTCGACCTGCTGCGCCGGCGTGGATGATTCGATCCACGACCTTGAAGCCCTCAGCGGCCGTCCCGGTGCGGAGCGCCTTGGCAGCTTCGGATCCGATGTCATCTTCCCGATAGACCTGAACCACTCGGCGCCGCGCCGATGCCGCCGGCTTTTCCCGAAGGCGGTGGGCAATCAACTCAGCCTCCAGCAGAACGCCCTTGGAGAAGTAGACGGGGTAGAAGTCATCTTCGGCCACGAGCGGCAATTCGACGTTTGGTAACAGGCAGGGGAGGGACTCCTGCTCGCAAAAGTGATGCACCGGCGCCCAGGTTTTGCCGCCAAGCCCGGAAATCACCGCAAAAACAGGTTCCGCCCTCAGCCGTTTGCGCAGTTGCTCCTCCCATGATTCCGGCGGTCCGGCGAGTTCCCAGACGTGAAGTTGCCATTTACGAGGGAGGGGACGCATGACGCCGAGATCCGGGAAAGGTGGGGCCTGGGTAAGGTAAGACGCGTTCTTGGCAGCGAAATAATGCTCAATGACATCCAGCATGCCTTTGCGGGCGATTGGATCCGCATCGGGAGTGATGATAGTCGCGAAGTGCAGTGTATCCGAGGTGACCCCGGGCACGGGGCCCTTCGACAGTCCCTTGAGATACTCGATGAGCACCGCCATGGTCTGGCCATCGAGCTTATAACGGGGCATCAGATAGTCGAGGGGGCGCCCGCTTGGATCGACGCCTTCTCGTATTGCTTTAGCTAGGGTGGAGTCGGTGTATGCCGCGCGGACGTGGGACTCCATTGCGTGCTCCGGACTCTCGTTACTCAGGCGGAACAGGTACTTGGCGGTGATGGGTGGAATGACGATTTGCCCTTCCATGTGGCCGAGTCCGCTTCGGCGGTGACAGTTGACGCAAGCCGCGAACGTCCCCTGCACGGGCTCTCCGCCTTTACGCTCTCCTAGCAGAGGTTCACCAGAGGGCAAGATTCCCAGGCGATAGAGCGCTTCGCCCGCTGATGGAGTTGAGGCGGATGTCCGGACGGCGGAGATCAGCAGAATAAGAACAAACAGAACACTCGATGCGCGAAAAAAAACGGGGACTGGCTGCGAATTTCCATCGGATCTGAGCCATTGCCGTAAGCCTCGCCGGAAATTCGGTGCCTGTCCCCGTTTTTTCACTCGCGTCGTACCCGCAAAGAGGTAGGGTGTCACCCTTCTAGGGAACAATCCAATCTCCCTCAGGGACCAGTTTATTTCCGTCAGCGCCGGCAAAACGAACGATGTACCCCCCCTTCGATGCGAACCGCTGGCCCGGCGCAAGTCCCAGCCTCGGATAGTTGCCGTTGACGATCCTGGAACTTAACTTGTCCTCGGCACACTCGATGAGGTAGTCGCGCACGAAGTTTTCCTGCATGTCATTCAAGATTTCGCCCACTATGTTGCACGCGATGTACGTGTCGACCTGAGTCTGTTCGGCGACCAATGGGATGTGCTGAATGTTGAACCACATCACCGGGTAGTTCTGGAGCGCACCTCGCCGGGTGGGTAGTTCGTATGGATAGGTCATACTCGTCACGCCGCGCCATGCCCCTTGAATCGGCGCACCCTCCAGCCCGCCCATGAGACCGGAAACGAACACCGAAGGGCTCTTCGGCGGCTCGAGCGGAAGATTGCGGAGGTCATCGGCCCGCAGCCACAGAACGAGTGCGTCCTGTGCCCCGGCCTTCTCGAGCGCGGCTGACAGGTCTCCTCCGGCGGCACGCTGAGTGAGCGGGCGCTCAATAATCACGAGACCGTGAGCGGCAATCTCGTTGCGTAGGGCCTTTGCGGCCTCCGCGCCAACGTCGCCTTCCCGATACACTTGAACGATGCGGCGGATCCCTGCTGTCCCGGAAATGTCGTGAATCTGATGCGCAATCAGCCCGGCCTCCAGCAGAACTCCCTTGGAAAAGTAAAGATCGTAGAAATCGCTCTCGGAGACGACCGGCAGATCAACGTTAGGGAAGAGACAAGGAATGGATTCCTGCTGGCAGAATTGATGGATGGGCTCCCAGTTTTTGCCGCCCAACCCGGAGATCACGGCAAACACTGGCTCAGACTTGAGCCGATTGTGCAGCTGCTCGCCCCAGGTTTCCGGCTCGCCGGCAAGGTCCCAAACGTGCAACTGCCACTTGCGCGGTATATGGTACATCCACCTGGGATCCCGGGCTGGGGGCAGTAGGTGGCGATAGAACACATTCTTTGCCGCGACGAAGTGCTCAAGGACATCGAGCATGCCCTTGCGCTTCACCGGGTCGGCATCCGGTGTCACGATGGTGGCGAAATGCAAGGTGTCGGCGGTTGTGCCGGGCACAGGTCCGCTTGAAAGTTCCTTGAGGTAAGCGATCAACGAGGTCATGGCCGCGTCGTCGAGGTTGTAGCGCGGCATGAGGTACTTAAGCGTGCGGCCGTCGGGGTCTATGCCGTCACGGATAGCTCGCGCAAGAGTCGTGTCGGTGTACACGCTGCGGATGGCAGACACACTGTGAGTTTCTTCCTGGCCGTAGCGAATGCCCCGCCTGAAGAGATATTTCGCGGTTATCGGAGGACAGAGGATTCCCCCTTCCACTGCGCCCAGTCCACTGGGTCGGTGACAATTTACGCAGGCGGCATTGGCGCCTGGGGAGATTCCGCCGGATCCTCGATCCTCGTTCACCGGCACCCCCGCGGCTGTGATCCCCTGGCGATAGATGATCTCACCGATCGTCGGTGCCGCGGATTTTCCCGACACTAACGATGCAAACAGAATCACCCCAGCAGTGACGGCAGATGTGCGCATTGGATTTCGAAGATTTCCGAGAGGATTAGTATAAGACAGAGGCCCGAGAATTCCTACTCAAAAAACGGGGACTGGCTCCGAATTTCCACTCGGTCTGAACTACTGCCGACAGTCTGTCTGGAAATTCGGTGCCTGTCCCCGTTTTTTTCCACGGCCGCACGATTCCTTCGAGTCGCGCGTGGGCGGCGATCAGGCCGTGTTTCTGGCCCCTGACCCCCGGCCCCTGATCCCTATTTACCGTCCTTCACTTCCACGATTCCAAACTGGGGCTTCGAAAATCGCGATTCATCGAGCTTGGGGTTCACCACGACCTTATCGATGATAATCTTCTCTACCGGAACGGGAGGATCCTTGAAGCCCATCATGGTCTTTGCCACCGGGAGGACTCTCGTCTCCAGCACGAACGGAATCTGAAGGCCGTTTACCTGCCTATAGTCGCGGTAGTAGACTTCCACCGGATGGTCGGTACCATCGAGCCGCCTGGGATGCCCCTCGATTTTGGCTTCCAAAAAGGTCTTCGCGTCAATCCATACATGGATTGCATCCCCGTCTTTCAAGGTCAGCTTGAGCTTATAGGTATCACGTCCCTCGACCTGATCCATGCCGACGAACTCGACTTGAGTGCCCTTGGCGGCGTAATCGACCAGAAAACCGTCGAGGTCCGACTGCCTGGAGGTAATCTTCATTTCGTCCACGGTGTAGGGCTCGATCACGTGCCGATTGAGCCACGGCCTCAGCTTCCACCCGTTGGCTCCATCAAAAACCTGGACAGCCGTCTGACCGTTGAACTGGAGTTCAATCCGTGTCTTGCGGCCGCGCTCCAGTTCCATCAGGAACGGCAGTTGAACCTCCTCGACACGCCGCTGAGGCAGAATGATCCCCTGCCGGCGGGATCCCTGGTTCGCCGGGGGCGTTATAAGAGGAGCCCGCTGATTGCCCCCGACGCCCATTTTCCCCGCCAACGACAGTGTCTGGACCGTCCGCCACGCCTGCAAACCCCCTCGGGCCGCCACGTTCTTCTCCACAATTTGGGCAGCCGAAAGCCAATCCGACGATGCAGGTTTATCCGCTGCCGCGGCGAGCAAAGCGGTAAACGCCAACGAGATGTAGATTGCCAGTAATTTTCGAACCATGTGTGTCCTCTCTGCAAAACTTGAAGATTAGAAGATTACGTTTCTTTGCGCTTTAGCGTCTTGGCGGTGGTTTCCTTAAAGGCCCGAAGGCTGCAAAGATCAGTCCACCTCGAGCCAGTCAGCTCGAAATTGCCCAATCACGATGGTTACACGGTGTCCCCGCTTCACGAGCCTGCCTTTGTTCGAGAAAGCCATCCAATAAGACTGACCCGCGACGGGTGTGCTGCTCTGGCGCAACTTGCCCACCTTCTCCATTTGCGGCACGACCAGCTTCACCCCGGCTTGCGGATCGATCAAGGAGGGTTCAGCCTTCTTGTCATTGAGCAGTGCGGCCTTGGCCGGATCCAGCACGGTCCAGCTGAATCGAATCATCTCGCCAGACTCGGTATACTTCACCCTGAGCGAGTCAATTCCCCAGACCCCTTGGTAATACATCTCCGCCCGCCGTGAGAAGCGATTCGGGGCATTTCGGAACGGAGCGCCGGCCGCCGACGGCTGCCTTGCCGGAGCAGGAGATTGCGTTCCTGCCGGTGAAACACAAATGCTGCCGGCGAGAAATCCCGCCAGCAGCATACTTTTGGCTAACTTCGTCGTTATGTTCATTATCATTCCTCTTGTGGCTTGGGCCGGACATCCCTTCGGAAGTCCGGCCCATGCGAAGTATTAGCTCATCATCTGCCGATTTGGAGCTCAACCGCGCCGGCGTCAACACACTTGTTACCATTCCCTCTGCAGTTTGCGCCGTTCCCTGTTCCAGTACCAGGATCCGGCCTCGGATTGCCGAAAAAGTCGGTCCCCGGCAGCGTGAGCGAGGGCAACCCGTTGGCAGCAGCACGAATGCACGGGCCGCCACCAGATTGGCATGGAATGTAGCGAATCGCCGGCGAAGTCGTCTGAAGCGAGTAATTACCCAGGGGCGATCCGCCGCCGTAATTCCCAAAGGCTCCACCCGTGACTGACGGGTTTGTCAGCGACAGCGGGCCCCAACTCACATTGATCCAGTTGTTACCCTCGTCCACCGTCGCCGATGGTACGAGGCTGAAGAGTGGGTTCGGTGTCACGGCGTCCGCGATGCCCGGAGGAACCCCAAAGCCGTGGAGTCCTCCGCAACCATCCCCCACGGTGCATTCCGGCGGCACGCGCGAGCCGTTGCAGTAACTGGCGATCACGGCCGGGTTCGAATTGCTATTGCCATTCCCGGTGTAGCCTGCAGTCACGAACGAGGACACTGGAGTGAGGGTGAACCCCGAGGCGTGATTCGGAGCCCCGTTGGTTACCCCGTCCCCACGCACGCCAAGGTCCCAGTAACTGACGCCGGTGGAGCAAGCGCCAGTGGTCGCCTGGGTGGGAGCAGCTGTGCTGGTAAAGGCGTCGAAGAGCCCAATCAGGTTCTGCTGGTTCAGATTTCCAGAACCTGGGCCGGTGATCCCGACGTGGAACGAGCGGTTCTCCACGATCACATCACCGAACAGAATCGGGTTCGAGAAGCCCGAGCAGTTCGGGTGCCCTGCGGGGCAGGTGAGTGTCAGCCCGGCGTAGGCCTGCCTCAGGAGCGAAGAGTTCAGTGTGCTCGTCACCCCCGCGGACTGCGGACACGATGCCGTATTCGCCCCGGTGGGTCCGGTCATGGTGCAGTTCCCCGCAGGCGCGCTGGCCAGGGGTGTTCCTATACTGTTTGCCAGTACGCCCGACGAGGCAAGGCTGTCGTTGTGCGCGATGGTGTTGTTGATGATGTTCACCTTCAGCGCATCCTGCAACGATATTCCAGCACCGTCCCAACCCGCCATATTGTTGACGATGATGTTGTTGGTGATGGTCACGTCGTTCCAGTATTGTGGCTGCAAATGGAACGTGCCGATCTCCGTTCCGTTCACTTGCTGGAGACGGATGCCGCCGCCGGCCCCGCTATCCGCCGAGTTGCCCTGAATGAGGTTGGCGTTAATCACCAGGCCATGGCCGGTACCATCGCTCAATCCCGGCGGGCAATCCGTGTCGGGCACTCCAGGGCATACCGGATCGGTATCCGGGGTACCTTGGATCATGATGCCGCCGCCGTTGGTGGGGATGGTGGGGTTACTGCTTTGGTTGAACACGAACGAATTGTGTTCGATGTCACCATTTTGGATTTCTCCAAGGTGAACCATCCCGCCGCCTTCACCGGCGCTAATGTTGCCGCAGACCCAGTTGTAGCTGAACTTATAGTAGTCGTTGCCGGTGCAGAAGGTCGCGCCTCCTCCACCCGACAGTGTCGCGGAGAACAACTCGTCGCCTATGGAGGAGTTGTTGGTGATGTAGTTGTTGTGGACGTTCGTCTGCAACTGCAAGCAATAGGGCAGGTGTTGATTGGTTA
>DASQID010000539.1:0-10699 GCA_035631775.1 Acidobacteriota bacterium | reverse complement strand
AGGGGACTTGGGCGGCCGGGCCGCACAACCCCCGGGGTCGCTCCCGCCCGTCCCCTGACGCCGCCCGCCGCCCACCCCGGCGTCTGCCAGGCCTGTAACCTCCGGGCGGAACTCGTCTTTTCACCTGCAAACACAGAAAATGACATGGGCTCAAATTTAGAAAATTGAATGCGTTTGAGCGTTATGCCCGCGTCCGCCACCGGGGCCGTTGCGACCGGCATCACACGTCTTGAGCAGCTCGTAATCCCAGGGGACTTTGAATGTCGCGAATCTCGCATCGCCGGGCGGAGGAGAGGGCCTTTTTTCCTCGAAGTACTCAACCACAACCTTGTCCCCGCGCTCCCTCCAATGGGTAAACTACCGTTCGATCCATCGGCTCGCGAAGTCCTTCCGGAGCCTGCGGAGGTCATCGAGTTTCTCGGCATCGAGCTCGGCAAACCGGCGCTCGCGGAATGCATTCTCGAGCCGGTAGTAGCGAAGAAGTCCCTCGACAGAGGGGTTGATGCCCGCTTGAGCCGGTGCCGATGACGCCTCGAAGAAGCAGCGGAAGTACCTCTCGGCTCATGGGAAGCGAGTCTCGCGGGTCGACACAAAGACGACCTGAAAGCGGTCAAGGGCAGAAAACAGCCGGGCATATTGAAGAAGCCAGGTCTCAAATCCCGGGGTTGCGACCTCTCCCTCGTCGATGTAGGAGAAGGAGACCACGGGAGAGGAGGAAGCGGATTCGGCGCAAGACTGATCGGGAACTTGTCGACGAAGTAGCGATCCGTAGTCGATGAATCGATCTTTGAGCGATAGGTCTTGCCGGGAAGTTTCTCCTTCGCAATGCCGAGCTTCCCGCAAAAGAACCAGAGCTTTTCGGTTTCAGTCGCGAGGTAGGCCGGCTCCGGATGGGCGAGCACATAGTCGAGAGCCATCAGTTTGATTTTGATGGCTCCGACGGGGCGCACGCGCCGGTGCCGGTTGTCCGGTTCGCCGATTGCGGCATAGAAGGGGCGGGAGGCGATATGGCAGACTTGCATCTTCCGGCCCAGAGTCAGAATGCGGACGTGTCCCAGACCGACCGCCCTGGAGACGAGAAGATCTTCCGGATACCCGGGCTTCGCATCAAGATATGCGCGATACTGCCGCCGGAGGAAGAAGCCGCTATGGAGAGCAGCCGTGCAGAGAAAGTCCGCTTCTCTTTCGGCGTAGCCGAGGCCTGTGAGAGCCCGAATGCGTTCTTCGTTCGTCATCATATGGAGAGAATCCTCGCGGTGAGTTCGCGCTCGTCGGGCACAACGCTCCCGCCGGAACGATCGGAACCGCCTAAATAAATGCGAAAATCAGCCCGTCTCTTATCTGCCAGCTGACGGCCCTTGTAGTGTTCGGTCGCAAGCTCGAGGTCGACTTTGTCGATTTCGCCTTCCCTGCCTTCATATTCGATGCGCAAATCCGGAAGCGCGACCTTTCCGTCTACGATCCGGAGACCGTGTTCCCGGGCGAACTCCTACTGACGGCGGCTATACTCCTCGGGGAGATCGATCTGGCCTTGGCAAGAGGCCGGTAAAGCTGTTTCTTCAGTTCGTAATCCAGAACGACGCGGCAATTCTTCGGGCTGCTTCGGCTGTGTACATGCGGCAGATCGCCGTGTCATGAAAAATCTCGGCCGGCTTCTTGAGGTCCGAGTAAGAGTGCTGCTTGGTCCCGAATCGACATTGGCGATATGCCGTGCTGCAGGGGCAGGTTCTTCTTCCTGCGCGCATCTGTCGGGAGGGAACCCTGAGTGGGCTCGGATCCGCCCGACCAGGGCGTGGTCGCCGGATCCGACCAAGGTGTCCGGCTTTTGTGTCCCTTATATTAGTGGGGTTGAGAAGGCCATTTGTAACAGGACCCAAAAAAAGTCCTGGGACGCCTAAGCGGATCCGCGGACGTGGAGATCATGCGGCGCTGGAGGCCGTCCAATCGGGCACGACGTTGCCGCAGGGCCTTCAAAGAGGCAAAACTTCATGAGAGTGGCGCTGTTGGCGGTAGTTCTCGCAATTATTGCTGTTACGGTTGGATTCGGCATTCAGGAAGAAAAGAAATCGGGTAATAACAATGTGTCTGCGTTGCCACGTTCGATGAAGGGGTATGTGCTGTATTCCTGGCAGGCGCAAGGCCGATGGAATTTCACCCTCATAATGGGATCCAACGCTGTGCCATCTGTGGACACGATCACGAAAGGGCCGTATGTAATGAAGAGCGTTGACGCGCTCAAGGTGCAACTCGCGCGCCTTCCAAAGGATGAGTCGATCAGTTGGATCGATTGCACGTTAGAGGGGTTCCATTTCGAAATGCCCCCCAAGGCAATCGTCAAAGCCGTCGCCCGTTACCGCAAGAAGCTTGGCCTGAACCTGGAGGTATCACCCAAACGTGTGCCCATAGAGCCGGGGGGACGCATCTACAGGCTCGTATTCAAGTGAATCAATCTACGGATAATCAATTTCCCCTGAATCCCCATAAGTGATAGGGGAAACCGAGCAGCTTGGTGGATAGCGATGCTAGAATGGCCTGGATGATCAGAAAGGCATGGCTTCTCGTTGCATCCATCCTGGCTAGTGCCGTCTCCTTCTTTCTGACGTATGGAATGGTGCAATACTACCTGACCCGAAATCTGCCGGGCGATGCCTTCAGCATGCCGAAGCTTTGTCTGAACTTCACCGTTGCCAGTTTCGTTGGCGGCGTCATATACGCAATCATCCGCCGGGATGGATCCCGGTGGTTGGCAATAATTCCTTCTTTGTTGCTTGGTAGTGTTTCTCTAGTACCCGGAGGAATCGAACCGCTTCCTTTGGTATTCCCGGTTCTGACCGGGGCTGGCAGTGGCCTCCTTGGGGCGTATATCGCGCACAAAATCGCTTCGAGGGGACACAACACTCGGTTTCTCTTTAGTTGACTCCCACGAAGTCCCGTTAGAGGAAACTTCCCCAGGATGTTCCTCGCGGACGTCATCACATCCTCGAAGGCAGGATCTGGACATTGTTGGCAGCCATCCGTACCGATTGGTTCTAGAGGGTGCGCCGTTTCTTTCAGCATCTGGATATTACGACGCAGTTCTGTTCATGTTTGATCAGCGCGTCCCTGTTCGTCAGCCTCGATGCACCTCCTGCCTTCTCCTGCAGCGTTGATGCCTCCTTCTCCGAAGTTGGGGAGAAATCGTAGCTCCCGCTGGATTCCGAAGGGCCGCATATTTCTTCTATATGCAAGTCAAGCTGGAGCGCAAGGACCCCGAACGAGACATCCGCAAAAAAGCGAAACACCTTTTGATTCGCGATGGAGTGATCCCGCTACCAGCCGGTCCGGCCCCACCAGCGATCTCGCCCCAAGATCATGCTGCTCCAGACGTCAATCCACCGAATGAAGGCGATAAAGGGATGGGGATCTGCCCTCCCTCAGCCTCTAGCCAGACGCTCCCTAAAAGACTAAACTCGCGGTATGAAAAGACCCAACCGCAGCTTTTCTGCCGCGCTATTGGTCCCCTGCCTTCTGATTTTGATTAATACCGCTGAAGGCGGAAGGATACCTGAACCATGGGACTCGCTGCCTCAGATTGAGATGTTCGTATTTGGAAATACAGATCTTGGTCTGGTTTCCATGGATGGTCGTCATTTCGTGCTCAATCCCGGGACAGGCGCTTTCAAAGAAATCTCAGTGACAGAGTTTCATCTGCGTTTTCCGGACCCAAAACCACCCAGTGCCCGCGAGGTCGTGAAGGATACCGGCATCGGCTCCGAGGTTCGGTTGCGGACATCGCAGTCGCTGGCATTCACATCCCGGAATGCGTATTGCGCCGAAGGGGAAAACCTGACCCATCAGCTTTTGGCAAATGGCAAGCCGCTAAAGGACTTTGTCGAGCCTTGCTACAGTATCAGTGCGGTAGAACAAATTGGCAGCCAGCTCTGGTTAGGCACGCGCAGCGATGGAGAATATGGAGATTATCCAGCCGAGGGGATTGTCATCCAATCGTTGGACGGAGAAAGAAAGATCGGGCAGATCTCGAGCCGGGATGGCCTGACGGGAGATCTCGTCCGGGCGATCCGGCGCAGCCCCATCGATTCGCTCATTTGGGTCGCGACCA
The DNA here is from genome assembly GCA_035631775.1 of Acidobacteriota bacterium. Taxonomy (GTDB): domain Bacteria; phylum Acidobacteriota; class UBA6911; order UBA6911; family UBA6911; genus DASQID01. The sequence goes on along the minus strand of DASQID010000539.1, from coordinate 6,600 downwards.
ACCAGGGAGTCAATGCCATCGCCTCCAATCTTAAAATCGAGAAGTCCATTTATTTCTACCAAGACTTCGACCCGGCTACGGGCAACCCCACTTTCCTAATCAGCCCCACACCCCATGAAACCCCAATGATTGTCGAATTCGCCCGGCAGTTGAATTTGAGGGACTACAAGGCCTTCCATGATGCCTGGCGAAGCATTCCCGCAAAGGCCGCCAACAAGTTCATCATCGGGTTGCAGGATAGTCTGTATTCTCCTGAAAACGCGATGCCCGGACGCGAAGCGTTTGCTCCGTCAGAGACGAGCACTCTCGTGCCCTTTTTCATTGAAGCGAGCCGTTCCCCGGATAACAAAACCAAGGCCCTGGCCCTTGGCGCATTGTGCGCCATGAACGATCCGCGCGCGGTTGCGCGGTTTGTCGAACTGCGATCGGCTTCCCAACAAGGCCATGGGGGTTTCGAAAGCTATTTCATTCCGCGTTGCCTGGATAAATACGCCGTGTTTGGATTGTTATCGAAGAACGACACCGGCGGCCTGGCCCGGAAGTTAAAGGCGGACACCGAAGCCGCCTTGAATACCATTTCCACCCAACGAATGGATGCGTATCCCCCGTTGCCGCTGATGGAGACCGTCGTGAAAAACGCAGTCAGCATGAAGAAGATTTCCGATCCCTCCGGCATGAATCTGATCAACGCGTACTTCAAAGCGAGCGACGGAAATAATCGCGACGCTTTGTTGTACGGATACGTTGGACAAAACATGATGTATGAAAATGACATTTGGTTGGCGATGGTCGAAGGCCTTCAAAAATTTCATACCGCAGATATTGCGAGGGGGTGCGCTTATTTTGATATGCGCTGGAATTTTATGCCACGACGCTACGACGCGGCCGTCGCGAAAGCTATCTTGACAGGCGTCAGCCACATCAATTCTCCGAGGTCCTGCACCGGCCACATCACGATTACGGTGGCTCCAGATTCCCGGATCTCATTGTTGGATAGCTGCACAGGAGCGTTCAAATCACAGCTCGACGACCCTGCGACTAAAAAACTCTTTGTGGAAAAATACTATGGGACGCTGTCCGCATTGGAAAAGGCGCTGGCCGACCAAATGGCTCGCGGCCAATCACCGGCCACGATTCATTAGTCAAATTTGGCCAAGCAGTCCGACCCTGGTTTAAGCGCAGCGTTTCGAATCGTGCATAAGTGATTTACCGAAGTATCCTAATCAACTCGCCGCCTATAAACCTGCCTACTTATCCCACACGCGGGAATGAAATGCTCGATCCCAATGTCCCGTACCCAGATCGTCATTGTCCATAAGTCGCGTTGTGGGAAATCTTCCGTGTTCGGAAGAGTTCCCCTCTTGAGAACGGCTGGTGATCTCCCAGAACGCCGTATCTTGCCAACTGACCTGTATGTGAGTCCTCGATATCCCCACAAGTGCTGCGGATTCAGCTAACAAGCGTAGTGTCGGTCGACTCATGAGAACATCGCGAATCCAGGTGGCTAACGAGCAACGACAACCAGGAGGCCTCATCTCGGCATCGAGGTAGCCTCCTCTGTAATCAACGCCCCCGAGCAAACTCTGCGGTGATGCACAGACGACAGGAAAACATGATATTCCGAGTGCGAGCCTGAGGACCCGGCAGCAATGGTTCGAGATCCTTCAAAAGGAGTGCTAGAATCGGGGCACACGGATCCTAGCCCATGCCCACGACGATCGAAGTCGAAACCCTGGTATTTCGCTATCACTTGACAGAGGCGCTGCACGGCATCAGCTTCCACATCGAGAGCGGAGAGGTGGTCGGATTGTTGGGGCCGAATGGCGCAGGCAAAAGTACCACCCTCAAGATTCTGACAGGGATCCTCTCCCCCGGCGCGGGTGCGGTGCAGATCAAGGGGTTTTCATTGCCGGAGCAAAGATTGGAGGCCAAGCGCGTCATCGGGTATGTGCCAGAATCCGCCGGGCTTTATGAGAGCTTGACCGCGATGGAATACCTGGAACTCATTGGACGTTTGCGCGAGATCGAGGAGAAGGCCCTGAGGCAGAAGATCCTCGCCCTGCTCGACGTGTTTGACGTCTCCAAGCAGCGCTTCCATCGGCTCGCCACGTTCTCAAAAGGGATGCGTCAAAAAATCCTGATCGCAGCTGCGTTGCTGCATGACCCAGCCGTCCTGCTTTTGGATGAACCGCTCACCGGACTGGATGTGAGCACCTCCCTGATTATCAAAGATCTGCTCAGCGCACTTTCCCGGGAGGGCAAGACCATCCTTTACTCTTCTCATGTTCTCGATGTGGTTGAGCGAGTCTGCAATCGCGTTCTGATCATCCACCAGGGGCATCTGATTGCCGACGGCACTATGGATTCCCTGAAGGATCAGACAAAGGGCAGTACCCTGGAAGAAGTCTTCCGCCAGCTGACGCACACGGCCAGCACGGAGCCGTTGATTTCGCGCGCCCTGCAAGCGATGAAACTATGATCATGCTTCGCAACCTGAGAGATAGGTTACTCGAATCAGGCACGGTTCAAAAGCTTTGCCAGGGCATGGGAATCGACTCACACCAGTACCGACTGTTGCTCGGACTTTTTGGCACGCTTGGTGGTCGCTTGGAGGTTATGGGCTCGACGATGGGGCTGGGAAGAGTCGCGGGCTTTTACCTCGGTTCTTCGCTTCTCATGAGCCTGATTGCGCTTGGCAACCCCGCCCTGCAAACCTATCTGCTCTTCATGCTTGGCTACAGCATGTTCGCCATGCTTCTAATCCTGCTCCAGGATGCGGCGGAGAGCATCATGAACCCCGATGAAGCTTCCGTTTTGGCGCACCAGCCCATCAATGGGGCGACATACGTCGCAGCAAAGCTGACGCATCTCCTGACCGTTGTAGCCGTCATCATACCCTCCCTGAATTTGATCCCTGCCGTGGCCGGCCTTTACCTCCGCGAATCGCACTGGTTTTATCCGTTAACGCACCTTGTGGCTGCGTATTGTGCGGGATTGTTCGTCGCCTTTCTCGTCTGTGGGATCTACGGATGGATCTTGCTTTACATCTCGCCGGCAAAGTCGAAGAGTGCGGCGCTGTGGCTGCAGTTGGCAGTGGTTCTCGCGCTGCCGCTCATTGGCATCGCGCAGATGTTGTTTAAAAGCAAAGCCCTCGCATACACAGCCGCCAGAGTACTCGATTCCTCGTGGATGCCGTGGCGATGGTTTGTGGCTCTCGGGCTCATGGGCCAAGCGGAATACTCAGGATATTACGCCTGGGAAGCGGTAGCAGCCTGTCTCCTGACCTCTGCCCTGATCGCGTTCGGTCTGCGCGGTTTCAGAGCGGACTATCTGGTAAGAGTGTCCACCCTCATCCAGGGCAGCGCCGCTTCCATCGACAGGCATCCACGGAGATCGGGCCTGAGTGCGTTGGTGCGGAAACTAACCGGCGCACCCTCGGGATTCGGGGCATTCAAGTTCACTTCGATCATGTTTCGCCGTGACTGGAACTTTCGGAGACAGGCGTTCCCGGCAATTGCAATGTTCCTCGTCTATGCACTGGCAGCTGTAATTGCTGGTATCCGCGTTTCGCCCTTCGCGTCCGGGAGATTCTCGATACGTGATTTTTCCCCGATGCATGGATTTCCCCACTGCCTGGGCGTCGCGCTGGCAGCGGCGTGCACGATGCTTTGTTATACGGCTGAACCGCAGGGATCTTCCATGTTTATTTCCCTCCCCCTCGGGCCGGTGCGAGCCTTCGTACGCGGAATCTACTTGTCTCTCTGGATGCCATTTGTAGGAGCCACCCATCTCATGATTCTTTGTCCCTGCATCTGGTTTTGGGGGCTTGCCCACGGCGTGCTTTTCATCATTTTCAGCACGGCCTTGGTCTCGTTCTATTTGGGTCTGACGCTGTTCATCGTTGAAGGCCTTCCGTTCGCGAATGTCTTCAAGACCTCCATGGGCTCTACCACGCCGATGGTGATACTCATCGGGCTGATTCCAGTCTTCCTGTTCGCCATCATTCAATGGCTTGTCTTCCGCAGTATGGCGCTCGTCCTTGGAGCGACAGTTTTGATGGCCATTCTCGCGTTCGTCATCGCCCATTTCAGTTTGGGAAAGCTGGAGAAGGAAATTAGTTCAAACCTGCAGCTCTTGGGCCTCGGCCCACAACATATGTTCACGGAATTGGAATAGAAATAGGGGCGACACGGCTGGACCAGGGCCGGGCGAAGGCGAAGAGCACGGACGATTCGGATTGTCCGCACAACCATGAAGATTGCTGATGCGACCACGAAAATCCACACGGAGTCGGAGAGCCTGGTTTCCTTCCCGAGATTCACGGAAAGCACCTGTTGAAAGACGCAGAGAATGAGTGCCATGGTTGCATTTCCGGGCATGTCGATATGATGCGTCTCGCCTGATTGGGTCCTCCGTTCAGGCGGCAGCCGAATCGCGAAGTGTACTTCGCAGCTGCAAGTGACTGGTCCTGAGACCATTCAATCCACTGTCAATTGGCAAGTGAAGAAGTCATTGATGAGTTCTCTGTAACCACCACTGCCGACAGTTCGATCCCTAACCCGTGGCCTTCACCAAGAGGAGAGATAATTAATCCTCAATGGTCATGTTTCTCGTTGATCTGATGCAGCTTTCTCCTCAACTCGTCAGCATCTGTGCGCGAACGGCGTTCACCCACGAGGTAAAAAACGGCCGCACCGATTTCCACGGCAATAAACAACAGCAGAAACCAGCGTTGAGCGCTTTCCGGCAGAAAAATAGACACGAAGAAGAATGCAAACGCGATGGAAATCAGGAAGCCCAGCAGTCCCTGGGGGCCTTCGCCCTCGGTGCCGCCGGAACTACAGCCGCGGGTCGGTTTCATCGGGCGCTTCCATCCCCAGATGTGGATGCCTTGAACTTACAGCCATTATACTGCGCCTACTCTTGGAGCCCCAAATCATAGTGGCCAAACCTCGGTTGACTACGTTACATCCTGGCACGGCATCATGGGAGTGTGGACCGATAACCTGACCACTTGGACGTAAAACGGGCTACTCGGAAAGGTGAAATCTCCGCTAGCTCCCCAAAAGTCGCGATCTGGGAAACTGTCGATAATCCCGGACCGGCGCTCGGCCTGACCTTCAGGACTGCGTCAGAATCCGTAAAGCAACAGTGCACGATGCATCACTTCGCACAGGAAGACGGTGCACACGACGGCCACGAGCGAAGGCTCCAGGATACGCCGGCAGTAACGGGCTGCTGCGTGGGACGGGACGGCCTCCGCTCGCTTCCGCCCGGCCATACGGGCGTGGCAGCGCGCACGGATCCGGTCCACACACCCTCGGTCGGGTTCATAAGTCGTCAGACCATCAATCATTCGCAGGTCTGGGCCATCCTGGTCTTCGGCGATCATACAGTAACCTCCCGCAAGTCTCGGCTTCTCTGCCGGACCTTCGCAACTTCCAATTGTTCTGCGAGCATAGCCCGCGCCCTCAATAGCCGCTGACGCAAGGCCTCGGGCGTCACACCGCACACAACCGCCATCTCCGCCGGCGTCATCCCCTCGGCAAGCGACAGCAACAGCACCTCGCGATAGTGCGGTGGCACGGCCGTCAACGCGCGCTCGACACGGCGCTCGAGCTCGCCGGCAGCCGCCTCCTCGAATGGGGAGGGTTGCACAGCGGCAGTCGACCATAGTCCCAGAAGGCTGGCCACCTTTTCATCCTCGACGGCCCGGGAACGGCAATAGCTGAAGTAGAGGTTGCGCGCCACGGTGAAGAGCCAGGGCCCCAGCCGGGTGTCTGGCGTCAGACGGCCGGCGTGCTCGACGAGGCGAAGCCAGGTCTCCTCCAGAAGATCCTCTGCCACTTCACGTCGGCGGCTTAGACGCACCAGGAAGCTGTAGAGTCGGCCGCAATATTCGTCGTATACCGCGTCGAACGCGGCAGGATCTCCGTCGCCCAGCCGCCGGACCAACGCCAGTTCGGTTTCCCGGTCCATATGAGTATTAACGCGCGGAGCCACACCGCGTGACAGTTGTCACGACCATGTGTCTCGGGCGTTATAGCTATTAGATACTACAGGAGGCCTAAAGATGATCGGAATATACCTGATGGGATTTGTAATTCTCGTCGCCGGCGTAGGTGGACTAGGTATGGCCATTGCGTACGCGACTCGACCAACCGAGCAGAAACTGGCCCTGATCCGGCCGCTGTCGCTCGCAGGAATACTCGCGGCCCTGTGCAGCTTCGCAGTCGGGATTGCTACCGCACTGAAAGGCCCGGCCGACGCGGGCATCAATCCCGAAAGCCTGCGGGTGATGTTGGCGGGCCTGTCCGAGTCGTTCATCCCGCCCTTCGTCGCTTTTGCATTCCTCGCTGTGGCCTGGCTACTGGTGGCAGCTGGTCTCCGACGACACGTGTAGAACTCAATTCGCGCGATGTTCGCAGTGAAGTGGGCGATGTGGCTCGCATTTTCTCCTGGCCACGAGTTGCCACGATTTCGTGCCTACTTCTTGGGTGTTACTTGACCTCAAAGCATTGGTCTGACCCCGCGCGCCCCGGTACAATACGGTTCTTGCCGCAAGCAGCTCCATCAGGCCGCTCATTCGTCATCCACCTA
>DASQID010000538.1:0-3124 GCA_035631775.1 Acidobacteriota bacterium | reverse complement strand
ACGCTTGCTTTCGCCGGTCCCCTGCATGGCCTTGTTAGGACGGAATGTACATCTCGTACCACGGGTAGCCCTGAGAGCATCTGCCAGCTTGGCGGTAGCTGGCCCCAGGTCGAGGCGTGTACTTCCAGGTTCTGGTTCTACCACACATGCTGCCCGGAGTGTCGTCCCAGTACCAGACACCGCTGACGATTCCGCCGACGCGACCTGGACACGTCGCATCGCGGAGGCAATGGCAATCGCGGACCTCGTCGGGGGCGATTGGCCAGAACGAGCCAGGAAAGCCGCCATGGTCCTGTCCGGTTCCGATGATGTTCTTGAAGAGCGTGTCGGCCCTCAACTTCTTGCTGATCTCCGGGCGGTTTTCGGCACCCGGACCGAACTCTGGACGAAAGATATCCTCACGGCCCTACATGCACTGCCGGAGCGTCCATGGGGCGAGTGGACCTCCGGCAAAGGAAGCGCCCCCCGACCCATGAGCGCTCGGACACTCGCACAACTTCTCCGACCCTACAGGATCAAGTCTCAGCAGATCAGGATCGGCTCCGAGAACAACAACTCGATGCGGCGTCGGCAAACATTCGGAAAATGGAGGCTTCGGAAAAGGAAGGGACGGAAACGACCGTAAACCCTTTGGTTCTCTAGGTGAAGCTGGCCGAGATTGAACACGTGACGTCCGGACTTGCGTACCAATCTCATTCCCCTCAGTCCTTTTCTATCTCTTCTTCTCCATTGGCTGTTGAGGCAATTGCCAAATACCTGACCTCAATGTCTTTGAGCGCCTCCTTCGCTTCATCAACCTGATCTTCACGGACCGCGAGTCGCGCCGGTTGCGCCATCTGTTCGATTTGGTTGAAATTCTCGCCGAGGAAAAAGTACTCAATATCGCCATCGTCGAGAATCGATTTGATCACCGCTATGTCAGCGAGGTTGAACGTCTCCAGAATCTCAACGAACTTGTACGGCTCAGGCTCTGGAATGCTCTCGACAAGTAGAATTCCACAGTCCGTACACGTAATGATCCCTTCGATGTATTCCGATCGGCACTTGGGACAAAACATGATCGCTCCTCCCTTCATTGCTCAACTATGACACAAGACGTACCAATCCGAACAAACCGAAGCGGCGTGACAGGAGCAAGGTACCTGGCAACGTAAGCGCCGGTGGGCCTCCTGAAGTTACGGCGCGGTACCAGTCGGCTCAGGATACGGCATCGGCAAATGTTCGGCAAATGGAGGCAGTTTTGGATGCGGATGGGAAAATATGAAGGCAGTAAACTATTGATTCTATTGGAGCCAGCGGCCGGACTTGAACCGGCGACCTACTGATTACGAATCAGTTGCTCTACCAACTGAGCTACGCTGGCCCTGAGGACGCAGAGAAGAACAGCTCGCCTTCAACCGGGATCCAATAAGTCGGAACGCTCACACCCATCCCAGCCAAAAAACGAACGCCCAAGAGGTTAGCATGGTTGTCTGCGCCTGTGAAGGAACTTCCTTTGATGCGCGAAGCTCGCGCAGTCCGTCAGGGATTGGCCGCAGGCGTGCCAAGTAGAGTATCCAAATCGAGGAAGACCGCCTTGTCTTCCAGCATATTGACGACCACCGCAATCCCCGTCTGGGGATTGACCGCGATCCCGCGAGGGCCCTTGCCTACCTTCACCGAACGGATGACCGTGCCCGTCGCCATGTCCACAATCGAAAGTGAGCCGGAGTCGAATTCCGCCGCCAGCGCCACGTTCCTCCTAGGATAGACCGCGACCGACAGCGGACCGTGCCCCACGGGCACCGTCGATACGACGCGGTTCGCACCCGAATCGTAGATCGAAAGCATTCCATTGCTCGAAGGATTGCCCACTACACCGTTCCCGGTCACAGGATCGACTGCCACATCGTTCAGATAACGCCCCACGACAAGCGACTGATCCACCTCCCCCTTGTCCAGGTCGACCTGCAAGATTTCCATGTCGTACTGGCAGGCAACCAGAGCTCGTCGCTTTCCTTCGAGAACCGCAATCCCGAGTGGACCGCTTTTCAGCTCAATCGTCCTCACAACCCGGCGGCCGGCTAGATCAAGAACGACCATGTTCGAGCCGTTGAAATTCGTGATTAGTGCTGCGTTCTTCTCCGTATCGATGGCCACGCGCGACGGAGCCTTGCCCACCGGAATCACGCCAGCAATCCGCCCAGCAGCGTGGTCGATGACGGTCGCGGTGCTGTCAAGGCTCACCACAACGACGGCATTGGTCTGAGGGTTGACCGCAATTCCCTCGGGTAATCCCCCCACCAGGTATTTCGTCACAACCGAGCGAGACTTCAGATCCAGGACGGAGACATCCTTGCTCCCCTTATTGAGAACGAATGCCTGGCCGACCACCGGATTGATGGCCACGGCCACGGGACTCTGCCCGACAACCGCGGCGCCGACAATACCGCCCTGAGCCGAAATTGCCGGTGCTGTGACGAAAATTGACACTGCCACAGCAATCATAGCACTCCCTACCGATCTATTTTTCATGGCACGAACCTGTCTACTGGAGCGTCAGGCTGGTCTTTTCCGGATCGCCCCGTTGAACGGCGGCGAGAGCCGCTTCCTCGGTGCTGTAAATATCCAACACGGTATCCAGGCGTGTCAGCCTCATCAGCGTCATCACCTTTTCCGAAAGATTGCACAGGCGAACCCGGCCACCGGCCCGACGGACCGAAATGTGAGAGCGAATGAGTCGTCCGATCTCCATCGAATTCAGGTAAGGAACTGCGCGCAGATCGATCAGGATCTGCAAGTGCCCCTGGCATACCAGCCTGTCCAGACGCTCTCGAAGAGCGGTCTCGCCCTGGCCCTTCAGCTCCCGTTCAACCGAGATGATTACTACTCCCTCCACGATCCGCTCGTGCAGGACCGGGTAGGGAGAATCCGTCAACATTTCTGTTCTCCTCGACCGTGCGTCGTCAGTACACCAGGGAGCACGAGCTTAGCAGAGGCCATATGATTTCCCTCGCAAATCCCAAGATTCGGCACAAGGCGCAGGCGGCGGCGGGGCCGGCTACGCGCAGACCCGGCGCGACAGCCGCCGCAGCCGGTCCGTTACGCCCTTCAAAATCTCGACGGCGCGGTCAATTTCGTCCTC
>DASQID010000537.1:0-7686 GCA_035631775.1 Acidobacteriota bacterium | reverse complement strand
TGTAAAGCGAACGCGCCAAGAAATCTCCAAACGGCGGAAACCTTTGTTGTGTTATATTTTGAGCCGAATGACGAAGAGATTCTCAGGGCTGACACCCGGATGGATAATCCCCTGGAAGCCCGGGGAGCATAATTGGAATGTTCCACCATTCTACAGGCCTTGGAGATAAGTCGCGGGCCAACCCTGATGGAAGGTCCCAAGCCCAGTTCGAGCTCGAGAATGGCACCACCTTTCAAATCCAGGACGTTGCCACGGTAGGCAGGGCTCCGGACAGCAATATCATCCTCGATTCCCGTTCTATCTCACGCCATCATGCACGGATCTTCTACGAGGGCGGTCACTATTGGCTGAAGGATCTGGACAGTGCCAACGGGACCACACTGAACGGTAAAAAGATCAAGCTGCAAATGCTCAGTGATAAAGACAAAATCATCTTCGGGGACGTGAAGGGCGTTTTCCACTTCGTCGGCCAGATTGGCCCCGCCGCGATCGCCAGTGATCCTCTGGAGGGCTCCGACCCTGCATTCGACGATGGGACACCCACAGGCGGACTGCCGGGGCGAACAACGTCTGCGGATCGGTCCAGGCTCGGGCAGGCGGGAAAGGGGATCGAGGAAGCTCGCGTTCGCTCGGCTGCTGCAGAAAAGGAGGTGAGGGTCCTGCGAGAAAAAGTGACCGCTCTGCAGCGTGAGAATGACCGGCTGACCGCAAGCCTGAAACAGGCTCTGGGCACTTCAGCCGATACATCCATGGCCAGTCAATCGGTCGGATCAGCCGGCGGGCTGGAGCAGCAAAATGAGCAACTGAAAAAACTGGTGAAACAGCTGGAAAGGGCACTTGCGGACAGTAATCTGCGGATACGAAATCTCCAGGAGCGATTGGATCGAAACAGCGACTAGCGCGGATTGTTCATGCAGAGGTAAAACCGGTCGGCGCGCCGTTTACGCAAGGACTCTGTGAGCGTTCACGGCGGGCCCGGAGTTTTGCCAGACAATCAAGGAGCTCGAAATGGCCGATGAGTTCAGCACAGCACGTCTCTTGTTCCTGCGCCGGGTGACACGTGCAGTTTCAGAGTTCTTGGTAACTCAACTGAAGGATCATCTGACGACAATCTCCCCGCTCATGCGCCCGAGACGCCTCCTGGGCGATTACATCGAGAGCGGGACACCTGAGCAGGTGGTCGATGCAGATAAGAATTTTGCACTTCTCAATGAGATCTATGCCAAGGCTGCGGGCAAACCCTTTGAGTTGCCGAGACCGCTGCGACCGCCGCTCAAACCCGTTGGGCTGTCCCTCGAGATTTACCCTTGGGAATACCGCTACGAAATCAAGGCAGGATCTCTGAACAAGGTCGTTACTATCACTTCACCCGTGCGCTTCGTGATTTCTTATGCGTCGGGACTGAGTTTCTCCAGGTTGCGCCAGGGTGTCGTCGGCAAGGAAGATCACAAGCAGGAAGACTTCCGTGAGTTTGTCATTCGCTGCTGCCTCACGCACTTGATGCTTAACAAATATGCCGGAATCGCAAATCTCTTTCGCTCTCTGAGATGGGAGGTATCTATGACGACCTCCCCAGACCTCGGTTTCCTCCCGATTACAACTCTCACAGCCCCTCTCCGCACGATTCTGCCGCCCGATAATATGATTCTGGAGTCCACCGAGTTGAGTGGCATGTCCCAATTTGAAGAGGTCGTGGATGTTGACGGGGTGTCGAGCATCTGCGATCCTCTAATTCAGAAAGTCAACAGCATTATCGATGCTGCGAAGTCCTAAGAGTGCAGGGAAAGCTCTTGACAAGGCTCCAAAAGCATACCGATAATGATTTTGTCAAAATTCGCTCGATCCTTAATACGCTTAATTATTTATGCTTTCGGCAGGACGGCGGTGCCGCCTGTCCTTGATTGCAGGGATTCCGGAGTTTTGAGTTCATGTCTCTTGCCAATGCGGAGATTGTGAGCTTGGGGACCGAGCCCATCAGTCCCGCTTCGCCCGCCGGCGAGCCGGTAAGTTTTGATCCTGAATTCGAACAACTCAGCACCGAAATCGCTAAAACACAGTCATTAACGGCCACGGTAATAGATTGGCCAACGGCTGTTCGACTCGCATGTTCACTGCTAAAAGGGAAATCCAAGGACCTTCGTGTTGCGGGCTATCTTGTTTTTGGATTATTCCAAACCCGCAGTTTCGAGGGTCTCCTGAGCGGACTGCGCATGTACGAAGCGATGCTCAATACATTCTGGGAGTCCGCTTATCCGGAGAAAAGCCGCATGCGCGGGCGCGTGGGAGCCGCGCAGTGGCTAAACGATCGATTGGCTGTGGATTTGCCCAGGAAGAACGGCCAGTCGGCATCCGACGACCTGGTCCTGGAATTGGAAAAGGCCACCCAGGACTTTACCGCCACAGTATCCAGGCTCCTGGAAAACCAGGCGCCGCCCTTCATGGAGCTGCTTTCGGCGGTGGGTGCACGTGCGAACGACATACGATCACGACAGGCTGCTGCAGAACGTGCCCGAGAGGAGCAGGCGCGCCGTGCCGGTGCGGTAGAGACCGGTGACATCGCCGATGCCGCGGACGCCGACAAGGTGCTCGACAGCTGCAGGGAGAGACTCTGGCGGGTTGCCGGATTTCTATTTCAATCGGATCCGTCCAACCCGCTCTCTTACCGCATCACCCGCAGTACGACTTGGGGATGGCTGGTGGATCTCCCTTCGAATGAAGGAGGCACAACCCAGATGCCGCCTGTGCCCCCGGAAGCGGTAATGAGAGTCCAGACAGCTGCAGCCGCAGGTGAGTGGCTTGCCGCAGTCCAGGAGGTTGAATCCGACTTCCTGGGGCGGATCTTTGGATTCGACCTCCAGCGCCAGTGTGTTCAGGCTCTGTCCAAGCTCGGCACAGGTTTCGACCCGGCTCGCCTCGCTGTCCTCGCCGAATTGGCCGGACTTCTACATAGGATGCCAGGAATACGGAACCTCCGTTTTTCCGACGGCACATTGTTCGCAGATGCGGAGACACGATCCTGGATGGACACCGAGGTTCTGCCGCTGACCTCCGGGGGTGCATCGAGGAGTGAGAGGAAGAGCATCGGCGCCGGCGGAGACGTGGCGGATCTGGATGGAGCGGTCGGCCAAGCCCAGAGCCTAGTTGCCTCCGGGAAACTCCAGGAAGCGGTTGCGCTGTTCCGGGAAGGAATTGCGAAGGCCGTGCAGCCGCGCCCGCGCTTTCTGTGGCGTCTCCAACTGGCGAAGTTATGCCTGGATGCCGGCAGACCCCAGCTGGCCTTGCCGCAGCTGGTGTCTCTGGATGAGGAGGTCATTAGGTTCTCGCTGGAGGAATGGGAGCCAGCACTGAGTTTGGAAGTCGTCCATCAACTTTTTTTGTGTCGCCAACGGCTCGTCGCCGGGCTGCAAGAGCGCCCAGCGGATGTCGACCGACAGCTGCAGGAGCTCTATCAGCGCCTCTGCAAACTGGATGTCAACGCAGCCCTGGCTGTTGAGTTCTAGAGTTTCATGATCGTCTGGGAGATTGACCATGCCAAAAGAAAGCTCTGTAGCTCCAAGGGAACGAATCAACATCGTCTACAAACCCGCCACCGGCGGGGCGCAAGAAGAGATTGAGCTGCCGTTCAAGCAACTCGTCATGGCGGACTTTACCCTGCGCCAAGACGATCGTCCGCTTGAGGATCGAGCGCCGATTAACGTCGATAAAGACAATTTCAACGAAGTCATGCGTAAGCAAAACCTGACGCTCAACTTCACCGTGCCCAACCGCCTCTCCGATCAGGAGGGCGACGAATTGCCTGTGAATCTCCGGGTTGAGACTCTGAAGGACCTCGAACCGGAATCGGTTGCAGGCCAGGTCCCCGAATTGAAAAAGCTGACCGAACTCCGCGATGCACTTACGGCACTGAAGGGTCCTCTCGGAAACGTCCCGGGCTTCCGAAAGAAGCTGCAGGAATTGTTGCAGGATGACACCGCGCGCGAACGGCTGATGAAGGAACTCGGGATGGGTCCGGAGAAAAAGGAGTAAGATCTTTCATAGAGCTCCGTTATGGGGCAGGAGAGGAATATCATGGCCGAAGCTAAGAGCGACAAGGATGTCCAGCCAGCCAGCGCCGCTGAGGCGGGGGCGCCTTCACTCATCGAGGAGATTCTACAACAGACAAAAATGAAGCCGGCAGACTTCGGGTACGACGTGGCCAAGAAGGGCGTCGAAGCCTTCATAGCGGAGATGCTCCGGCCGGCCCACGCCCAGGAAAAGGTGGAACGCCGGCTTATCGATGAGATGATCGCAGAAGTGGACCGGAAACTCTCGCTTCAGCTCGACGAGGTCCTTCATCAGAAGGATTTGCAGAAGCTGGAGTCCACGTGGCGCGGTCTCAAACTCATGGTCGACAGAGTCGATTTTCGGGAGAACAACAAGATCGAGATTCTGAATGTCACCAAGCAGGATTTGATCGACGATTTCGAGGATGCCCCCGAAATCACTAAGTCGGGACTGTACAAGCTTGTCTACACCGCTGAATATGGGCAGTTCGGCGGCAAGCCGTTCGGAGCGCTTGTCGGCAATTTTGATTTTGGCCCAGGGCCCCAGGACATGGCACTGTTGGCAAAACTCGCCGCCGTTTCCGCGATGTCCCATGCTCCCTTCATCGCGGCGGCAAGCCCGAAGTTTTTCGGCGAGGAAAGCTTCCTGCGTCTGCCGAACCTGAAAGACATCAAGGCAATCATGGAGGGGCCGCAGTACATCAAGTGGCGCTCCTTCCGCGAGTCCGAAGATTCGCGCTACGTCGGGTTGACGCTGCCGCGCTTCCTGCTCCGGCTCCCTTACGGGCCCGATTCAAATCCGGTCAAGTCGTTCAACTATCAGGAACGCGTCAGCGCAAGCCACGATCACTATCTGTGGGGGAACACCGCATTCGCCTTTGCGACCCGCCTGGCGGACAGCTTCGCCAAGTATCGCTGGTGTCCGAACATCATCGGGCCTCAGAGCGGCGGTGCAATCGAAGACCTGCCGATGCATCAGTTCGAATCCATGGGCGAGATTCAGACCAAGATCCCCACGGAAATTCTCATCTCGGAACGGCGGGAATATGAACTGGCGGAGGAGGGCTTCATTGCCCTCACCATGCGCAAGGACAGCGACAATGCCGCATTTTTCTCGGCAAACTCCGCGCAGAAGCCGAAGTTCTTCGGGATCAGCACCGAGGGTAAGCAGGCGGAAACAAACTACAAACTTGGGACGCAGCTGCCTTACATGTTCATCATCTGCCGCCTGGCACACTACATCAAGGTGTTGCAGAGGGAACAGATCGGAAGCTGGAAGGAACGCGCCGATCTCGAGCTGGAGCTGAACAAGTGGATTGCCCAATATGTTGCCGATATGGAAGCCCCCTCTCCGGCTGTGAGGAGCAGGAGGCCACTCAGGCAGGCGGTGATCAAGGTCGAGGACGTGGAGGGGGAACCAGGCTGGTACCGAGTCGATCTGAAGGTGAGACCGCACTTTAAGTATATGGGCGCCTTTTTCACCTTGGGATTGGTTGGGAAGCTCGACAAGCACTAGGGCCTGGACCACCGGAGCATTTAGGGTCTGCGAGGCAATAAGGTCGCATTCTGGTTCAGAATGTAAACAGGTGCCGGGGGTCATCAGATCCCCCCGTCGCCGCCTCTGGCCGCGACGCGTGCCGGTCTGATGACCGGCGCCGCAGAACTTTTCTTTTGGCCAAATTGTGAAGTTATTTTTTCGCGGATCCTTTGCGCGGGTGAAGCCCAGAATGCCGTGATCGGCGAAATCCGGTTGTGGGAAGTACTCTGTCCGTCGCCGATACTCCTGCCTTGCCCGGCGATTCCGTCAGTTGCTCGGTGCACGCTCTCGTAAATAGAGTGTTGAGCTTTGTAGGGACGCGAAAGAACGCGGCCTACGGACCCTGATAGGTCTCGGCGTCAGCGCCGTTCTTCCGCATACGGAAAATACGTCACCATGATTGCGAGTTGATCTACCCGCCCGCTTTGGAGGTGTGCCAGGATGTCCGGCGAACGCAGTCTGCTGGAACGGCTCGCAAATCCACAGGCCGGTGCGCCCAGAACAACCCGGCAGAACGAGTCACAGCTGGTCGCATCCGTTCTGGATCATCTCGCCAGGATGCTCAATACGCGGCGTGGCAACGCGCCCGTTGCGCCCGACTACGGCATTCCCGACTTGGTGGATCTCGTCCATTCGTTTCCGGACGCAATCCGGACAATGGAGCAGGCGATCCGCGCCACGATCGAGAAATACGAGCCGCGCCTTTCCAACGTGAGGGTGAGATATTCGGGATCCGAAGATGACGTCTTCAGCATTCACTTTGATGTGACGGCCGTCTTATCTCCATCCGGCTCCGGCAGGTCTGTTTTGTTCGAAACCAAAGTGGGCAGCGACGGAAAGGTTTCAATTCGCAGCTAGCGCGTAGCGTACCAAGAACGAAATAGCCGATGCTTAACAAGTATTATCAGGACGAGTTGACCTTTCTCCGGGAAATGGGAAAGGAATTCTCACAGGCGTATCCGGCCCTGGCTCATATGCTTGCCGAACGCGGCAGCGATCCCGACGTGGAGCGGTTACTCGAGGGGTTTGCGTTTCTGGCAGGTCGAATACGACAGAAGCTTGACGACGAGTTCCCTGAGGTCACCCACGGTCTTCTGAACCTGCTTTGGCCCCAGTACCTGCGCCCAATCCCGAGCATGTCGATCATTCAATTCCGTCCCGTGCCCAATGCTGTCAGCGACAAGGCCAGAATAGCACGCGGTACGGAAGTCGCTTCCGTACCCGTAGAGGAAACGCGTTGCCGTTTTCGCACCTGTTACCCCGTCGACCTCTATCCCTTCGAGCTTGTCAACGTCCAGGTCGAAGAACAGGCAGGGTCGTCCTCCTCGCTCCGGCTGGGATTTCAGTTGTCGGAGGGAGTGCAGTTCAAGCAGCTGGAGCTTGACTCGCTGAGATTGTTCCTATGGGGGGAATCCGAACTGACATCGCAGATGTACATGTGGTTCACACGAAACCTCAGGGAGGTTGTATTTCAAGGATATCTCGAGGGACGTGCCACCCAGCAGATGACGCTTCCCGAGTCATCCGTAAGGGCCGCTGGTTTTGCTGAAGAGGAGTCGATTCTCCCCTACCCGCAACACTCCTTCGCGGGCTTCCGCCTCCTGCAGGAATATTTTGCCCTGCCTGCAAAATTCATGTTCCTCGACGTGACAGGATTGTTAAAGGCCGGGGCGCTCGAGACAGGGGGAAAATTCGAGCTGCGGTTCGGATTCAAACGGACACCGCAGGCGATGCCCAAGATTGCACTGGACAATATCCGACTGTTTTGCACTCCTGCGGTTAACTTGTTTGCTCATACTGCCGACCCGATAAGGCTCGAGCACGACAGGGTCGAGTACCGCATCCGACCTGCTTCGATAGAGGCGCGCCACTTCGAGACCTACTCTGTCGACCGCGTCTTGGGATGGGTGGAGGGCCAAGCCAAGCCGAGAGCATATGCTCCTTTCTACGCATTTACGCATGACACAGGCGGAGCCCAGGAGCCTATCTTCTATCAAACACGATTACGCCCCTCAGCTGCCGACGAAGGAACCGACACTTTCATCGCTTTCGTGTCCGAGCAGGAAACTCACGTTCTGCCTCCGACCGAGACAATCTCCGTGGATT
>DASQID010000536.1:0-3529 GCA_035631775.1 Acidobacteriota bacterium | reverse complement strand
CGGCCGATGGTGCCGCTGGAACCGCGATAGTCAATCTGGGTGAACCTCCCCTCGTGCAGCAGGAACGCATGATCGACCCCGTCGTCTAAGGCCATGCGTCCTGCGATGTCGCCGCGCGCATTGATGGCCCGAGCAGCGGTAAACAAAGCACCCGGGAAGTCGATGGTTGTAAAGACTCCCTTATGGAGCAGATAGCCGTGCGACACACCATTCGCATCCACAAATCGGCCGACGATGTCCCCTCGAGCATTGATGGAAAGAGCGGCCGTGAAGGTCGCGCCGGGAACGTCGATTCGGACGAAGCGATAGTCGGCGGCGGCCAGCACAGAGCTGAGCGCCAAACAAACCAGAATCACCTTAATGAATCGCATTGTTTCACCCCTTAAACCGCCGGACCACACCGGCGTGGTACCTATCGAAACCAGAAAATCACCAACTACGAGCAGACAACGCTTCTGTTCCTTCATGCGGGAAATGGAGGCAATTACCGCAATCGGGTTCTTGGGCATCTCGTGGAAAGGCCGGATGAGGTGTGCTACCCTTCCGAGCATCTGTGGGGGGGGCCGATATGGATGGCCAGGATGCCGCCCCTGTCTCGACCCATGAGGTGACCCGCTTGCTGCAGGCTTGGGGGTCAGGGGACCGGGCGGCTCTCGAACAACTAACACCTCTTGTTTACAATGAGTTACACCGTCTAGCGCACAGCTACATGACACGGGAGCGGTCGGGCCAGACCCTGCAAACTACAGGACTCGTCCATGAGGTATACCTGCGCTTGGTCGATGTCGAAAACATCGACTGGCAGAATCGGTCTCATTTCTACGGCATTTGTGCCCGCTTGATGCGCCGCATCCTGGTCGATTTCGCGAGGTCGCGAAATTATCAAAAACGGGGCGGCCATTTCCCGCATGTAGAGTTAGAGGAAGCGGCGACCGTTTCCCAGACCGTGGGGTCGGAACTGCTGGCCGTCGATGACGCATTGAAGCGCTTGGCAGCGGTGGACAGTCGCAAGAGCGAGGTGGTGGAATTACGTTTTTTTGGCGGTCTCACCGTCGCGGAGACGGCTGCCGTCCTGCGTGTGTCGGAAGAGACGGTAGCTCGCGACTGGAAACTGGCCAAGGCATGGCTCTTGCGGGAGCTCGGCCACGAGGCCTCCCCATGAACGCCGCGCGATGGCAGTCAATTGAGACCCTGTACCACTCCGCCTGTGATCTGCCGGACGAACAACGCAATTCCTTTCTGCAAGGGGCGTGTGGAGGAGATCAGAGCCTCGTTGACGAGGTTGAATCCCTGGTCAAACACGGCTCCACGCCTCAGAGTGTCCTGGATTCACCCGCCATCTCTCTTGTGGCGAAGGCTATCGCCTCGGACGAACGTGACTCTCCCGCACCGCTCCTGGACGGAAAGACCATCTCTCATTACCGCATCCTTCGGGTGATCGGCAGAGGCGGCATGGGCGTGGTTTACGAAGCTGAGGATCTGAAGCTTCGGCGTCACGTCGCCCTCAAGCTGCTACCTCAGTCTCTGGCGAAGGACTCGCAGGCCTTGCGGCGCTTTGAGCAGGAAGCCCAAGCGGCCTCCGCGCTCAACCATCCCAACATCTGCACCGTCTATGAGATCGGAGAAGCAGCGGGTCTACACTTCATCGCGATTGAATTGTTGGAAGGAGAGACGCTCAAGGAGCGGATCGCGCGCGGCGCTATCGAGGTTCGGCACACGCTCGGCATCGTGATGGATATTTGCCATGCGCTCGAGGCCGCACACGCGGAGGGAATCATTCACCGCGACATAAAACCCTCCAATATTCTTCTCACCCGACGCGGAAATGCAAAACTCCTTGACTTCGGCGTAGCTAAACGCATGGGGCCGGAACTGGTCCAGGAAGTGCAGACCTTCTCGGTTGCCCAGCCCGTGAACTTGGAGCTCCGTTTGACAAGCCCGGGAGCTGCCATCGGGACCGTCGCTTACATGTCACCGGAACAAGCCCGTGGCCAGCACGTCGATCCGCGTTCCGACCTCTTCTCGCTGGGCGCCGTGCTCTATGAAATGACGACTGGGCAGTGCCCTTTTCCAGGAAAAGGCCTCGCCGATATCATCCGGGCCATCGAAGACCGGCAGCCAACACCGATCCAGCAATTTAAGCCCTCGACTCCTTTGGAACTGATCCGAATTACGAACAAGGCGCTGCAGAAGGATCGCTCGCTGCGATACCAAAGTGCCGCCGACATGCGAGCTGATCTGCAGGCCCTGTATCGACGTCTGGAGACAAGAGTCACCAAACGAAAGGCACGCCTGATACTCGCTTTGGTTGCGGCGTGTTTGGCGATTGGTGCCTTTGGTTCGCTGCGGGTCCCACGAATCCGTGACTGGATGTTCGGGCACCCCGTAAGCGAAACTCGAGAAGTCAAGTCCCTTGCTGTTTTGCCGCTGGACAATCTCACCGGCGATTCCTCACAAGAGTATTTTGTCGATGGCATGACCGATGCCTTGATCACGAACCTGACCAAGCTAGGCTCCCTGCGGGTGATCTCGCGCACGTCCGCGATGCACTACAAGGGAACGCATAAGGCGCTGCCTGAGATTGCACATGAGTTGAATGTCAATGCTGTGCTTGAGGGTTCCGTTGCCCGTTTCGGCAACCGCGTCCGCATCAGCGCTCAGCTGGCAGATGCCATCAGTGGCCAAAATCTCTGGGGGAGGGACTACGAGCGGGATGTGCAGGATGTTCTACAGTTGCAAAATGACCTAGCCACGGCAGTAGCGCAGGAGGTCGCTGGAAAGCTTACTCCCCAAGAGCAACGGCGCCTAGTCTCGCCTCGATCCGTGAATCCTGCAGTGTACGAGACGTATCTGAAAGGGCGATTTGTTGAGGAGCACGGAGACCTGCACAAGGCCCTCGAATATTTTCATGAGGCAATTCGCCTGGATCCGAACTATGCCCCCGCTTATTCGGGTCTCGCGGACACCTACGTGGCGATCGGCGTTAGCACCGCCGAAACTCCGGAAGCCCAAGCCATGGCTGCGGCAAGAAAGGCGGTTACCCTCGACGATTCCTTGGCGGAGGCGCACGCATCCCTGGGCTTTGTCCTGCACCGCTTCGAACAGGATTGGTCGGGCGCGGAGAAGGAGTTCAGGCGCGCCTTTGAACTAAACCCCAACTACGCGCTGGCCCATACTCGATATGGTGTACTTCTTGCGACGATTGGGCGGAGAACCGCAGCCTGTGATCAGTTCCGGCTCGCCCATTCGCTTGATCCCCTCTTTCCAGGGTCCATAGACCATCTCGCTCAATGTCTCTTCGAAACAAATCATTTTGGAGAATCCATCCAGATGTTGAAGGATGCGATCGAGGTAAATCCGGGTGCCGAATCTGATTTCCGGGGCACGATGGGCGAGTTGTACGATCGAAGGGGAATGTTCCCCGAGGCGGTAGCGCAGTATGAAAGAGTCTTGCAACTTGAGGGGCGGAGTTGGATGGGCTTGGCCCTTCTTGCGGGGGCTAATGCGGGTTGGGGCAAGATCGCGGAGG
>DASQID010000535.1:0-10012 GCA_035631775.1 Acidobacteriota bacterium | reverse complement strand
AAAGGTCGGGGGCGACGTACTGGCCGACGGCGTTGGTGGTGATCGTACGCGACTGACCCGTTCCCGTATTGGTGACGGTAACCGTTGCATTGGGAACGGCGGCTCCCGAGGGGTCTGTTACAGTACCCACAATAGTCGCCTCCTGTGCAAGCGCCTGGATGGCACACACTCCCAGGATCACGCAAACAAAAAGGACTATTTTGAGTCTAACCTTTCTCATACGTACCTCCATCGAAACAGAGAGTGACAAATGTAGTCTCTCAGAGCCAGGGTTGCCTGAAAGGATTTTGTTTTGGACCCGAATAAATGACCTTATAGGACATTTTGCCTGAGACTGCAAGCGCAAATTCCTTGCTCTACTCCCTTAGTACACGATTCCGCAAATATGATGACATATTTGGTGGGACGCAGAAAAACGCCGCCTTTAGGACGCTGTGCTCTCGACGCTAACGGCGTGCAAACGCGCGCTGGACATTGCCGGGTTGTGCGGGCTGGAGGGGACGTGTATCATGCTCAGTTCAGGGGCGGCAGGAATCTTGAGCGACAAATCCCGTATCCGCAATTTCTCGATCATCGCGCACATCGATCACGGCAAATCGACGCTGGCCGATCGCCTTCTCGAGAGAACCGGCGCCCTCAGCCAGCGCGAAATGGCCGCGCAAGTCCTGGATGCAATGGACTTGGAGCGCGAGAGAGGCATCACCATCAAGGCGCATTCGGTTCGGCTTAATTACACCGCACAGGATGGCCTCGACTATATCCTCAATCTGATAGACACCCCCGGACATGTTGATTTTTCTTATGAGGTCTCCCGGAGCCTCTCGGCATGCGAAGGGGCGCTTCTCGTGGTGGATGCCTCTCAAGGGGTTGAGGCTCAGACGCTGGCCAATACCTACCTCGCTCTCGATCATCACCTGGAGATTGTCCCGGTAATCAACAAGATTGACCTGCCGAGCGCGGAGATACCCCGGATAAAGGACCAGATCGAAAACATCATAGGCCTGGACGCCAAGGATGCCATCCTCGCCAGCGCAAAGGAAGGAATCGGGACTGAGGAAATCCTCGAGGCCATCGTGCACCGCCTGCCGCCACCCCGCGGCGAATACGAAAAGGCGTTGAAGGCCCTCATCTTCGATTCCTGGTTTGACGCCTACCGCGGCGTGATCGTCCTTGTGCGCGTCATCGACGGCACGGTGCGCAAGGGCATGAGGATCCGAATGGTGGCGAGAAATCTGTCCTTTACGGTGGAGCAGGTCGGTGTCATTACCCCGAAATTCTTGGAGGTCGACAGGCTGTCGGTGGGCGAGGTCGGATTCGTTGTGGCCGGAATCAAGAGCGTGGCCGACAGCAAGATCGGCGACACCATCACGGAGGATGCCCGCCCAACCTCCGAACCGTTCCCGGGCTTCCAGGAAATCAAGCCGATGGTCTTCGCAGGCCTCTACCCCACCGACAACGCACAGTATGAAGATCTGCGCGATGCACTCGGAAAACTCCAGCTCAACGATTCCTCCTTTTTCTACGAACCCGACACATCGGGGGCGTTAGGCTTCGGCTTCCGCTGCGGTTTTCTGGGCTTGCTGCACATGGAAATCGTCCAGGAGCGGCTCGAGCGGGAGTTTAATCTCTCCCTCATCACGACGGCTCCCGGAGTACGGTACCGCATTACAGCCAGAAATGGCGATGTTCTGGAAATTCACAACCCATCCAAACTGCCGCCCCCAGGGGAGATTGAGAAGTTTGAAGAACCGATGATCACCGCCATGATCCTCTCCAACGACGAGTTTGTGGGCCCGATTCTGAAGCTGGTGGAAGAAAAACGCGGGGTGCAGAAAGGGTTCGAGTACGTAACCACCAATCGGGTTCTCATCACCTACGAGCTTCCCCTGAACGAAATCGTCCTCGACTTTTACGACCGGCTGAAGTCCGCATCGCGAGGCTACGCTTCCCTTGATTATCACTTTTCCGGCTACAAGGAATCCCCCCTGGTCAAGCTTGACATCCTTGTTGCCGGAGAACCGGTGGACGCGCTGTCGCTCATCGTGCATCAGGACAACGCCGCCTACCGCGGAAGAGCTCTGGCGGAGAAAATGAAGGAGCTCATTCCGCGCCAGATGTTCGAAGTGGTAATCCAGGCTGCAATCGGAAGCAAGATCATCGCGCGCGAGGTAGTCCGCCCCCTGAGAAAGAACGTATTGGCCAAATGCTATGGCGGCGACATCACGCGTAAACGGAAGCTCCTCGAAAAGCAGAAGGAGGGCAAGAAGCGGATGAAGCGGCTTGGTAAGGTCGAGATCCCTCAGGAAGCTTTTCTTGCTGTCCTCAAGGTAGAGTAGTTCTCGCCTGAAGAGTGTTGCCAGATCCTCGATGTTGTGGTTTAACAGAAGACTAACGAAAACCGCAGGGTGCGCCGATTTAGTAATTTAATGGAAGAAGCACCCCCGGAGGGAAAAGTGTACCTATGAATTCTGCAAAGCCCGACATCAAAATATGGCAGGTCCGGGGCGACGAAGGCAAAGGCATAGCCGGCTGTCTGTTTTTCCTCGTCCTGTTGGGACTCACGATCA
The DNA here is from genome assembly GCA_035631775.1 of Acidobacteriota bacterium. GTDB lineage: Bacteria > Acidobacteriota > UBA6911 > UBA6911 > UBA6911 > DASQID01. The sequence goes on along the minus strand of DASQID010000535.1, from coordinate 7,445 downwards.
TCGTGGGCGTGCTAATCGGCCCACACTATTACGCCTTTTACGGCTTTGAGACAGATGTGAAGGCGGAGGTGAGCCGGGCCGGCGCGAATTTTCTCGACGATGAAACCGTCGCTAAAGACATAATGGATATAGCAAAAAGAGATGAAATCCGACTGCAGAAGGAAAACATAAAACTCGAGCGCTTTGCGGGGCAGTTAAACGTGACGGTTCGGTACTCCGTGCCGGTGGATTTCATACTGTTTCAGCGGGATTTGGACTTCGAAGTAAGGACAAGCACCTACGTCGGTCGCCTCTAACCAAGCAGGCCACAAACGGCAGGCAGCATGCAGACGGCAGCAGGCAGCGAGCAGATATCGTTCCTTGAGCTGACAACCCGTGCACTAGGGATTTCCTGAAAAGTGTAGAAGCTCCAGAATCCATCCCTTTTGGCGGATTTCGTCGCTATTTCGCGTTTTCTAATAGGGACATTCTTGCTGCCATCTGCCGTCTGCCCGCTGCCTGCTGCCTGATGCTTTCTGCCTTCTGCTTGATCCTGTGAGCCCGGCGGGTCTAAGATAGCCGCAGGATGTACGCTAAAAGAGGCGGGGCTCAGAGGTTGCATTGCAGCCGACATCTGATCAGCCGGCGCTATCAAGTGCGGAGGATTCTGGAATCCCTCGTGTCCGTAGTCCTGGTGACGCTATTTCTCACTGGCTGCCCACAGCAGGTCGTCAGAATCCCTGTGACCCCGGAGAACATTATCCGCGCAAACGAGGTCGCGCGCGATGGCGACTTGGCATTTGCACGAAAGGACTTCTACGCCGCGCTGATCAAGTATCTCGAGGCCAGCAAAAACAATCCAAACAGCGAGTACATCTTCAACAAACTGGGAATCACCTATTCGCAGCTCAAATACTACACAGAGGCCACAGCTGCCTTTCAGCACTCGATCGGCCTCAACTCGAAGTATCCTTATTCGTACAATAACCTGGGCTCAGTCTACTTTGCGAACAATGACCTGAAGAAGGCGGAGAGATATTTCCGCAAGGCGATCGGCATGAACGGAAATGTCGCCTCCTTCCATGTAAATCTGGGAACCCTTTATTTCGAGAGAAAGAAGTTTGACAAGGGTATGGCCGAGTGGCGTAGAGGTATAGCCCTGGACCCCGGGATCCTGACCAAGGGTGAGGGCATCAGTCTTGCCGCCAGCACCACGAAGGGCACTTCGGTGGAGAAGAGCTTTTTCATGGCCCGGCTTTACGCTTCCATGGGTGACGCGGATCACGCGGTCGAAAATCTGCAGCAGGCCCTGAACGCCGGCTTCACCAACATTGAGGCCATTCGCACTGAACCCGACTTCGATCCCATCCGGCAGAGCGAAAAATTCCAGACATTCATGAGGACTGCCGCCCTGCTGGGCAAGCCATAGACTGCATGAAACTCCACCTTCCCCGCTTACACGCCACGGCAGAAGCCCACAGACGAGTCGTCAGCGGGCATGCAGTTCAAGATTTCAACCGCTCTCTGCTTCTCATTGTCGATCCCGAAGCCCTTCAGGCAAGCATCGCCTCGAGGCTGGCGGAACTGTTCGGTCCGGACCGGATCGTGATCTTTCAACTCGAGCCGGAGCGCGGCACTTTTTCGGCAACCTTTACGTCAGGGATCGCGTCCGGGGAATGGCGCGGAGCGCCGCTGCGCCAACGCGGGCGTCTGGCGCGCTGGCTTCTAGTCAACGAAACCTGCCTGGTCTTGCCGGGCGAGCCCGGTGTCTCCGAATACCTCGGCAGCGAGGAGCAGGCAATGTTGACTCACCTCGGCGTACGCGTCTGTGTGCCCCTGGTCTCGCTGAATCGGCTGACGGGAATAATCATGATTGGGTCAAGCCGGCCGGATTGGGAACTTAACTCGCAGGACCTCGAACTGCTTCAACTCCTGGCAGGGCAGGCCGCGCTGGCTTTCGAAAATGCTTATCTCTATCACGAGCAGCGAGACCGGCTGCGCAGGATCTATCGAGCAGAACGACTGGCTGCCGCAGGACAGCTTGCCGCCGGGGTGGCACATGAGATTCGAAACCCGCTCACTGCCATCCGTTCCACCGTGCAATACGTTCTGCAGGATTACGCCGACGGGAGCCCGAAGAGGGCACTCCTGCAGGAACTGCTCACGGAGGTGGACCGCATCGACGGGACCGTGAACGGCCTCCTGAGCCTGACCCGAATCAAGGAATTTGTCCCCGAATCTTTGGATGTGCTCGACATCCTCGAACAGTCGCTGGTGCTGGTCAGCGCGCAGGCACAGCGCCAGGGAGTACGGATAGAGCGCCGGATCCCGGCCGAAGGGATGCGCGTCATGGGAGACGCAGGCGAGCTGAAACAAGTATTCCTCAACCTGCTTCTGAACGCCCTGCAGGCCATGCCGGAAGGCGGCCTCTTGAGTTCAAACGCGGAGGAATGGCATCCTGGAATCGGCGTGGCCTCCGGGAGATGGTTGCAGATTCGCATCTGCGATTCAGGAGTCGGAATCCCGGCCAGTGAAATCGATAGGATTTTCGATCCGTTCTTCACGACAAAGCGCGACGGAACCGGGTTGGGTTTGTCGGTCTGCCACGGAATAGTCCACCGCCACGAAGGCGAAATCGATGTGACCAGTGAGGTGGGAAAAGGCACAACGGTGTCGGTGAGACTCCCGTTGATCTGATTGACGGCCTACGATTGACGATTTAATTCGAGTGGTCGCACAAATCGTCAATCGTGAATCGTCGATCGTAAATTAATCCGGAACCAATATTCAGATATGAGCCGAATTCTAGTGGTCGATGACGAGAAGCAGATTCGCCGCATTCTATCCGTTCTTCTCGCCGAACACGGACACGACGTTCGCGAGGCGGAGTCGGGAGAGGCGGCACTGGCGATGCAACCCGGCTTCCAGCCCAGCATCGTTCTGCTAGACCTCAGCCTGCCCGGTATTGACGGACTGGAAACACTCCGGAAGCTCCTCGAGCATGACCGGCGCATCGACTGCATCATGATGACCGCCTATGGAACGATACGCTCGGCTGTCGAGGCAATGCGCCTGGGCGCTTTTGACTATGTGTCCAAGCCCTTCGACAATGATGAACTTCTTCTCATCATCGAGCGGGCTGTGCACATGCGCAAGCTCGACTCGGAACTGGAAGCCCTACGGTCAGAACTCGAGGCCCGCTATGGCTTCAACGAGATCGTCGGCATCAGTCCTCAAATGTGCGAAATGTTCCGCGTCATGGTGAAAGTCGCCGCAGTCGACGCGACCGTGCTGATTACCGGCGAGTCGGGTACCGGAAAGGAGTTGGTCGCACGCGCGATTCACCGGCGCAGCCGCCGGACTGACGGCCCGTTCCTGGCGGTCAACTGCAGCGCCATACCCAATGAACTCGTCGAATCCGAGTTCTTTGGCCACGAGAAGGGTTCCTTCACCGACGCCAAGGAAAGCCGTGCCGGGAAGTTTGAACAGTCTTCGGGTGGCACTCTATTCCTGGACGAGGTGGGCGACCTGTCCCACGAGGCGCAGGCCAAGCTCCTGCGCGTGTTACAGGAACACGAGATAACTAGAATCGGCGGAAACAAGCCTGTGCGCATCGATGTCCGCGTCATCTCCGCGACCAACAAGGATCTGGAGCGTTCAGTGCGCCGCAACGAGTTCCGCGAGGATCTCTACTGGCGCCTGAATGTGGTAAACATCAAACTGCCTCCCCTCAGGGAACGGCGCGAGGATCTGCCGCTGTTGATCGACCACCTGCTCGACCGGTTCCAGCGTGAGCTGAAGCAATCCGTGAAGTCGATCAGTCCTGCGGCACGCAGCCTTCTTCTCGATTACGACTGGCCCGGCAACGTTCGTGAACTCGAAAACACACTCTGCCGGGCCACGATCCTCTGCGAGGGTAACGTGCTCATGCCTTCCGACCTGCCTCCCCGCATTCGTGGCGAACTCAAAGCAGAATCCCTGCTGCCTTCTACCGATCCGGACAAACTGCGCCTCTCCGAGGCCGTGGCAGAGGCCACCGGGCGCCTGGAGAAAATGCTGATCGTTTCGCGCCTTGCGCAGCACAGAGGAAACCGTACCGCCACGGCGGAGAGCCTCGGCATCAGCCGGAAGACGCTCTTCAACAAGATGCGGGAGTACAACCTGAGCGGTGACGAAGAAGAGAATCTGTGAGCAATTCCTTGGCAGGAAGCCAAGGAATTTCAGGGACCTCCGGAAACTGGGTCCGTAACAAGCAGGCTGACGGCAGCGGGCAGACGGCAGAGGGCAGCAGGCAATCCGCAATCGTCTGTCAACGGACGTCGTAGCGGAGAAACGAGAAATAAGCCGCACCGAAGAGGAGGAGGTTCATCAACACCATAGCAGCGGCGCTCCACAGGGATTGGCCGGCCGCCTCTTTCATGGGCAGAAACCGGTCTTCGAACTTCGGAATCGACCCAAAATCCAGGTGCATATTCACGACTATCCTATCGGTCGCATTTCGATCCAGTGGATATACCTTCTTCAGCGGATATTTACTGTCGAGGAAGTTGCCCAGTTCCTCGCGATATTGCCGGGCCGATCTGAGAAAACTTTCATAGTGATTGACGCCCGACTCGTTGATCCCTTCGAGAGTCTGCCCGAGCAGTGCTGCCGGCGAAATCCCCGCGATTCTTTTTCCCAGCCGGACCTGAGCGATAAGACGATCCTGATACGCTTGGTATACCCGATTCCACGCCCGTTCCGCCTCGAAGGCCCGCAGCAGCGGTTCTCCGGGCGACCATTTCCCGCTCATGATCCAGTTGTCGGGATGCGGGTTCAGGCGGTTGTAGTTCTCCACGGCTTCCCCAAACGCCCGGTCTGCCTCCTCGAGCACCTGATCTTCCATGGGCAGTTTCAATAGCCCTCTTGCGAGCAGATTGCCGGCCGCGGGAACCACAACCAAGAGAATAACCCAGATCAGCAGACCGCTGACCAGACTGATTGCCGGAACGCGGCTTCGAGTCGAAAGAAAAAGCGCAAGCAGGACAAAACTGGAGATGTAGATCAGGCAGAGCAGCAGGCTGATCCCAATCCTGCCAAGCAGTCCAGCATTGATGGGTATGACACTTCCGATCGCGAAGACGATGAGGCTCAGCAGAACACCCGTTATCAGAGGAATGAACAACACGAACAGGGCGCTGAGATATTTCCCAAGGAGGACTTTTTCTTTGGGCACCGAATTGGCCATCACGAGGCGCAGCGTTCCGCGCTCCTTTTCGCCGCTGACGCTGTCGTAGACCAGCACTATGGCGGCAAAGCCGAACACGAGGGAGACGATGAGAGTCCAGTCCAGATTCTCAAATCGCCAGAGCGAAGGATTCCCTCGCAGGGTAAACTCCGGAGCCGTGAGCCTGAAGGCATTGACCTGAAATGCGTTCGGCAGGTCCTTGTCATGTCCTTCGGTCACAAAACCCAACGGGTTCGGGCGCCGGAATATAAACTGGTTGCTGAAGCTGAATGTCTCAAAAAGAGGCCCGGGCAATGAAGCGCGCCTGGCCAGCTCGGCTAGATTCCGGTTGACTTCTACGCTGTAATCAGAGAGCTGGCGCTTGTAATCAGCCTGAAACAGCAGGGCGTTCCCGACCATGAGGATGATGACAAGAACAAAGGCCAGCTGCAGCCTCAAACTCATCAGCTGGTCGCGAACCTCCTTAAAGACGATTTCCCGAAGCATATTGGGCGAACCTCAGCCGGCTCTCACATCTGCCTTGAGAAAGGCAATGTGAGCGATGAGAAAGAACAGCAGGTTGAGAAACACGAGAATGCCAACCTCCGGCAGCGCCGGAATAATCCGCTCATCGACAATCTGAACCGGCGATTCCCAGTTCGGCAGGTCGCGCAGATCCAGGGGCGTAATTGCTTCCTCGCCGCGCCAGCTGAATATTTCATCAATCGCCTGCTCTCCGCGCGCGGATTTGAGGGCAGCCAGTTCAGAGATTGTCGGGAGCGTTTCTATTCTGGCCCGCGTGAAGTAGGCGGGCCCGAGCAACCCGTCTTTGCCTTCGACATACCGGATCAATTCCCTCCGATAGAGTCGCGCCCGCTCCAGGAAGCGCAGAAAACTGCCCGAATCCGTCCCGGCCAGGACCGATGCAGCATGATAGAAGATCCAGGCTGGCGACACGCGGCCGATGGTTCCCGCAAGCGAAGCCTGCGCAGCCAGCGCTATCTCATAACCGTCATAGAGGGAATGGACCCTTTCAGCATAATCCATGTCGAGACTGAGGCAGTATTTCAGGCCCTCCAACTCCCAAAGCATGATCTCCCGCGGTGCATACAGGAACACGATGGGATAGGGAAGATCCCCGGAGTATGTCTCTCCGCCCCTCGAATATGCCCAAACATTGCCTGGGCGGGGGTGCTGGCGGGCGTAATCGTACGCACGGCGCCAAAACTCGGCGCGGAGCTGCCTCGCCTGCGCGTCCACCACCGATCGGGGCTGGATCGTCCGGGCGGCCGAGGCGACATGGGCGCACACGTTCGGAAGTAAAATAATGAAGATCACCCAAAAGAAGAGGACGATGACCAGAGACGTGGCGGTGTTTCTGGCCAGTGTGGAAATCAGCATTCCTATGAAGGAGAGCAGAGAGAGATAGAGGATGGAGAGCAGTACGATCATTCCAAGCGTCGTCCAGTCGCCCGAGCTGAAGACGACAGAACTGGAGCGAGTCATGATCAGCAGTGCCAGGCCGATCCCGGCGAGGAACATAGGAATGATCGTGAGCATGCCGCCCAGATACTGCGCGAGAAGGATGATGTGCCGTGGAACGGGATTAGCCAGCGACAGGGCGAGAGTGCCGCGCTCCCGTTCCCAAGAGTAGGAGTCGTAGGTGAACAGCAGAGCCAGAAGGCCGAGCACAATCTGAACGATGGCAACCAGGTCGATAGACTTCAACGCCACCATCAGCGGATTCTTCTCCGACTGCCCTACGCTGACCGTGGGAATCTCCGTAAACGAGACGTCCACCGAACTCGCAAAACGCTTGTCAAAGCCCTCGCAGACGGGGCTCAAGATCGACGGACGCCTGTCGATGCTCACGCGCACTTGGGAGTAGACTCTCGCCTGGTGCAACTTCGCCATGTGTCTATTGGAGGCACTGTTGAAGTTCGCGAGCCGCTCTGCGTAATCCTGTGTCAGGATTACCGCCGTGAGGGGAAAAAGAACGAGACACAATACAAGGCCAACGACAAATTTGAACGTCAGGATGTTTGTCAACAACTGCTTTCGCGCAATGGTCCAGATCATAGGCGTCTTCAGAAGTCAGCTACCATCCGTAGAGCGGGTTGCTTGACGAAGCCCCCCGGAGGGGGGCAAGCCAGTAGCCCCGGGCAAGCGCAGCGCAGCCCGGGGTCTCTCGTCCCACTCGACCAAAGCCCCGGGCGACAGAACTCCGGAACACGACCGCCCTTCTGTCGCCTCTCCAGGG
>DASQID010000534.1:0-4229 GCA_035631775.1 Acidobacteriota bacterium | reverse complement strand
CCGGGGGCGCATCCATAGGTGCACAATCGCGCAAATATCGCGACGTATTTTTGGACGCAAGCCGGGCAAGCACACACTGCGGTTCGAGCACATCGGCCGAAATCCGCTGTCCAAGGGCGACCAATTCGGACTCGATTCTGTGCGCCTGCGCGAGCGGTGGCTGAAGAAGAGAAAGCTCCTCGGCTGAACACCTGCGGTCGCTCATTTTGTTGGGGCATGCCTGAGGAAGTAGTGCCACTTGTCCTGGCCGGCGGGAACGGCAATGTCGAAGAAGCCCACCATCATTTCATCTGAGGTCTGATCTCCCCAGCGCACTTCCTTCGTCGGATCCGGATTGTGAGGATTGTTGCGTGAATTATCGAACCACGCGACAGCCTGCAGAATGGTCCCGGCCTTAAGCGCCTGAGGTTGTGCCAAGCGATAGCTCAGCTGCCAATAGAAATCATAGTTCACACGAAGGAGGGTCTTGAAGCCGCCGTCAGGACTGATGAGGTCATATTCAAATCGCTTTCCCCGGAGGTGCATGTGCGGGAGAAAGCCGAGGAGAATGGCGTCGTTGGGAAGCGTGCCGCGCACCTGTACGCGATAGTCGTCCGCGCCGGGAGGAATAATGAACTTATCATTGGTCAATTGGAGCGTAATCACCCGCATCATGGGCGGATGAGCGGCAAATACTACGCCGACGCTGGCCTGGTCTTCGGCCGCGTGACCATTTGTCGTGTAATGCATTTGAAAAACCAGGTCGGAGCCTGCAGGGACATACTTCGCCATATCGCCAGGCCACTGGTCCGGCGAGCTGCCGGGAGCGTAAACGAGGAGCATATCACTGGTGGTGAAGTGAGCATCGTGCGTGTCCTCCGCGTTCCGCAGGCTGGAAGCTGTGAAGGGCCGGCCTACAGGAGCGCCGCGAAGCCAATCTGATCCCTGAGGCCGGATATAAACGACCGCATGGTGAACGTGCTCCCTGCTTGACGGTCGCACCTGGGACATCTGCACCCATTTATCCTCGGTGAAACCGGTCGGCACGATTTCGTAGGTGTATTCAATGATGCCCTGAGCGGGTATGGGTACCGGCCCCGGCATCTTCACGATGACTTCCGGTTGGGGGATGTTCCATCCTCCGTCCCAATGGAGCGGAGCTGGAGCCGTTCTAGGATCGCCGGCGTCGGCACCTGATTCGACCCAGGCGGACACCAGGGCAATCTCCCGCTCAGTCAGGGAAGGATCGTTGGCGAAGTGTCCAAATTTCGGATCGGCGAACCACGGCGGCATTTTGCGTGATGAGATTCGCGCCACAATCTCCGGACCCCATTTCTTTGCCTCCTCGTAGGTGACGAGCGCCATTGGACCGATTCCGCCATCGCGATGACATACCTGGCAGTGCTTTTGAAGAATCGGGAGTATGTCTTGATAAAAGACTGGAGCGCGGTCAGAGGGGGGAGTGCTCATGCCTCGAAGCGACATCGCAGTGCGCGAAGCAATGAGGATTGACAACAGCGCCACGACTCGGGGACCGAAATTGGAAGTAATGTTGCGCATGATGTGCCGCGAACGCGAATTCCTGGTCAAATTATAGCGGTCCTTGCCCTGAAACGCGTATGGCTATGCACACCTTGGAGGTCCTTGGCGCTCTTTGCGCCTTTGCGGTGGATCTTACGGCTCAAAGCGGAAAACGCGAACAACGGTTCGGTGACGGCTCGCCCAGTCGATCGCACTGTTCGAACCCGGTGCATCCTAGTTCCCCTTTTCCAGCTCTATGACGACACCGGCCACACTGCGGTTGAACTCTTCCGGCCTCTCGATCATGGGGTAATGTCCTATATGCTTCATCACGACTGCGTCGAAGTCTGCCTTTACCCTCCTTATAGTCTGAATATCAGTTGGAAACAGGTCGCCGTTGATAGCTCGAAGAGGCACCGTAAGCCTGCGGGCCGAAATCGCCGGGACATACCCGGCCAGTCCAAGGAACATGGCATGGGCCACGGCCGGTGATGTCTTGAGCATGCGCCTCTCGGCGTCGGATATCAGTGCGCGATCCGCGTCGGCGTGGAACAGTGCCCTCACCATTTCTTCTATGCTTTCTGCGAAATCGGTCCTGAAGGCTTCCGCCCTCTTGCGTGCCTCTTCGAGCGTCAAGCTGTAATCCAGGCTCTGGAACGTATCGATGCCTACTACGCCGAGGACACGGCCGGGTATCAGCAGGGCCGCTTCGATCGCTACGGGGCCACCGAGAGAATTGCCGAAGAGAATGATGCGCTCCAGCTTTTCGGCGTCGACGACCGCTTTGATGTCGCCTCCAAATTCCGGGATCCCCCATTTCCCCCGCTCCGTGCCGGACTCTCCATGCCCGGCGAGGTCAGGCGCAACAACCCGGTACCGGTTGCTGAAGGATTCGAGCTGTCCGTAAAAGAAGCTTCGATCGGCGAGACCTCCGTGGATGAAAACAAGGGCTGTTTCCCCTGCTCCTGCCACTGAGTACACGATCCTCACGCCGTCGGCTGCCAAGCACGTCCTGCGTTCGATGGGTGGATGCATATATTTTTCTCAATTGCAGTGCAGATTAGGAATCAAGGTATCAAATAAGTACCATGTTGTGTGACATTCCTTGTATTGATTTTGGAAAGTGATCCAAAGGCAAATCGGGAGAGCGAGCGCAGCACCCTCACTCGTAACGCAGGGCGACAATAGGATCGACCCTCGATGCTCGACGCGCCGGCAGAAGACCGGCAAGGACAGTAACGACGAAAATGGCTGCCGTCGAGAGAAAGATCGTGAGTGGGTCATGCGGCGAGAGCCCGAAAAGCTGACTCTGCAGCAGCCGCATTCCGACCCAGGCCAGCGGCAGCCCCACAGCTACACCAGCAAGGACAATCCACAGCGTCTCGCGCAGCACCATCATCAGGATTGTCTCACGCCGGGCACCCAGCGCCATGCGAATGCCGATCTCATTCGTGCGGCGCACAACAAGATACGACATGGTTCCATATAGTCCGACGGATGCCAGCGACAGCGCCAGGAAGCCAAAGGAGGCGCTCAACAGGGCGAAGATCTTCTCCAAAAATAGTGCCTGGTCGATGGTCTTGGTTTGCGTCCTCATTTTTATCAGCGGAATGCTCTTGTCGAGACCGGCAGCTTCACCTCGAATCAGCGAAATCACACTGTCGGGATCTCCAGTGGTGCGAACTTCGAACGCCATGGACGCCGGGTGGTCCCGCGGGTACTGGAGGTACGAAAGATAGGCGGTCGGCGGGGCTTCGGCGCGCAGGCTGCCGTATCTGGCGTCTCCGACGACGCCCACGATCTCACCCGATTCACTGCCCGCGTTGAACTGGCGCCCGATCGGGTTGTCACCGTGGAAGTACTCGCGGACAAATTTCTGATTTACAACCACTGCCCTCGGTGCGGGCGGCAGATCTCTGGAACCAATCACGCGACCTAGAATCAGTGGGATTTCGAGCGTCTCGAAGAAACCGGGACTGATCCACTGTCGATAAAACGGCACGGTCACGCCGGCCGCCGTGTAACCCGGAAGTGCCACGCGCCCTTGAGACCAGCCGTCGGCAACCGGGCCGCGTTGCGAAAGGCCAACGGAGCGTACACCCGGAACAGCCACGAGGCGGCGCTGCAGTTCCTGGTAGTATGCGGCCAGTCTCTCGCCCTTGTATCCATTCAGCCCCGGCTGCGCCTCAAACAGGAGCAGGTGCTGTTTATTAAAGCCCAGGTCAACCTGCTGCAGCTTCTGAAGCGTGCCCACCAGTAGTCCGGCGCCGACGAGCATCAACAGCGCAAGAGCCACCTGCGCGCCGACAAGAACCTTTCCCGAAAGGAACCGGTAAACGCCATGCGCCGGTACGCCCGCAGCCCGTCGCAAGGTAGTGTAAACATCCGTTCGGCTGGCGCGCAGGGCGGGTGCCAGACCAAAGAGGATTCCGCTGATGATTGAAACTCCTGCGGTAAAAAAGAACACGCGCAGATTCAGTTGAATTGAAAGTTCGATAGGCTGACGTGGTGCACTCGCGAACAGCGCAATCAGCAGTGATCCGACCCATCCAGCAATAAGAACTCCGACAGTGCCTCCCAAGACTCCCAGCAAAATGCTTTCAGTCAGGAGCTGACGCACGATTCTCAATCGCGGCGCCCCCAGGCTGAGCCGAACCGAGATCTCTCTCTGACGAGCTGTCGCCCGGGCCAGCAACAAGCCCCCGACGTTCGCGCAGGCGATCAGGAGG
>DASQID010000533.1:0-11080 GCA_035631775.1 Acidobacteriota bacterium | reverse complement strand
GCGCAGAAGGCGCGCGCCAGTGCGGACCTTTTCCTCAAGCGCCTCGAAAAGCTCGAGATCGGGTATCGTGAGGTCCACACCTCGATTTTCGGCTGCGATGCCGTGCACGGGTCGATGTCCCATGAGGTCGAGAATCCCAATGAGGTGTATCTGCGGATGGCTTTTCTCGTGGATGAGGCAGAGACGGCGGACAGGATCTCGCACGAAATGGTGACGCACGTCCTATGCGGGATACCGACGAGTTGTATGCTGGAAGTCGGCAGGCCGGCAGCGCACAGACAGATCATCTTCTGGCCAAGCCTGATACCGAAGTCAGCAGTTAGGCCATGCGTCGAAATCCGCGGAGGCACCGTATGAAGGAGATACCGCTGGCTAAGATCGCGCATGGGCGCAGTGGCGACAAAGGGGACACCTGCAACTGCGGCATTATTGCGCGCAAGCCGGAGTATTATCCCATCATTGCCGAGCAGGTGACCGCGGACCGTGTAAAACAGCACTTCGGCGACTACTGCAAAGGCATGGTAAGGCGCTACGATCTGCCGAAACTTCATGCTATTAACTTCGTGCTGACCCAGACGCTCGGCGGAGGCGGCACCGCATCCCTGCGAATCGACCCGCAAGGCAAGACGTATGCAGCGGCCCTCCTGCGCATAAGAGTGCGAGTTCCGGATGACTTTGAGGATGAGGCATGAGCAGAATTGATGGAAAATCGGCAATTGTGACAGGCGGATCCAGAGGGATCGGCCTGGCGATTACGCGCTCTCTGCTTGAACGCGGGGCGAGAGTATTGATCTGCGCAACTACTCAGAGCGGGATCGACCAGACGGTCGGCAGCCTCGCCGGGAGTTACCGTGATCGAGTCGCAGGGACAGTCTGCGACGTGCGCGATTACGAACGCGCGCGCAAACTGGTGCTCGAAGCCGAGCGACGCTTCGGCGGTCTGGACATCCTGGTGAACAATGCCGGCATCGGCAAGTTCGGCAATGTGGAGAAGATGTCCCCGGCAGACTGGCGTGCCACCATTGAGACCAACCTGTCAGGGGTTTTTTATTGCTGCCGCGAGGCAATTCCGTTCATGAGGCTGCGCGGTGGCGGATTCATCATCAACATCGGAAGCCTGGCGGGCAAGAATGCTTTCGCCGGAGGGGCGGCGTATAACGCGTCTAAGTTCGGACTGGTCGGTTTTTCCGAAGCCCTGATGCAGGAAGTTCGTTATAACCACATCCGTGTGAGTTGTGTCATGCCCGGAAGCGTCAACACCGAATTTGACAAGTCGGCACAAAACGGAGTGTCGATGGCCTGGAAGCTTCTCCCAGAGGATGTTGCAGCCGTCGTCATCAATCTTCTGGAAATGGACCCACGGGCACTCCCGAGCCTTGTCGAACTCCGCCCCTCCGAACCCAAGAAGTAGCAGGCAGAGGGCAGCAGGCAGGACGGAATTATCTACCACCCACAGAGCGGATGGGGGTATGCCTGAAATTTTCGATTGACGATTGACGATTTAAAGAAAGGAATTCAGAGGTGAATCGAGACACATTCTTTCACTCGTAAATCGTCAATCGTAGATCGTAAATAGATCACACGGCTTCCACACCAAATTATACAAACAGAAAACTGCCGGCTGCCCGCTGCCTGCTGCATTTCGCGGCAGAGAAATGGCATCCCGGCACCTCTGCGATGTAATAGAATATCTCGCTGCGGAGGGTGCCAACATGCCGTACACGCTGAGATACCCGAATCCAGAGGCCCGCTATCGTGCGGCCTTCCGTTGCATCAACGGCTGCCCGGGCGAATACGCTCTGAATGAGATCATTTACCAGTGCCCGAAATGTCACGACCTGCTCGAGGTGGTGCATGATCCCGCCCCGCTGCGCATGACTTCGCCCGGTGACTGGAAGGACATCTTCGACAGCCGGTTCATGCGCACGGCATGGCCCTATGGATCGGGCGTCTGGGGGAAGAAAGAGTTCGTCTGCCCGGTCATTTCCGATGAGAACATTGTCTCCACCTGCGAAGGCGGGAGCAATCTTTACTGGGCCGAGCAGCTCGGGTATCAGTGGGGGCTCGAAGACCTTTGGATCAAGCAGTGCGGCAACAGCCACACCGGCTCGTTCAAGGATCTGGGCATGACTGTGCTGGTAAGCATGGTCAAGCAAATGCGGCACGAGGGCCGGACCATACCAGCCGTTGCCTGTGCCTCAACCGGAGATACCTCGGCATCCCTCGCCGCCTACTGCGCCACTGCAGGAATCCCGGCAGTCGTCTTCCTGCCCAAAAACAAGGTATCCAACGAACAGCTGGTGCAGCCACTTGCCCACGGAGCCATAACGCTGGCAATAGACACCGATTTCGACGGCTGCATGGAAATCGTCAAGGAAATCACGGGCCGCAACAACATCTACCTGGCGAACTCCATGAACTCGCTGCGCGTTGAAGGTCAGAAGACGGTGAGCTTCGAACTCTGTCAGCAGTTCGATTGGGAGGTTCCCGATCTGATTGTCATTCCGGGCGGGAACCTGGGAAATGTGAGCGCCCTGGGACAAGGCTTCCTGCTGATGAAGGCGGTGGGTCTGATCGACCGGTACCCCCGCATCGTGTGCGCACAGGCCGAGAACGCCAACCCCTTATACCAGGCCTACCAGCACGGTTTCGAAACCTTCGAGCCGGTGCACGCAAAGCCGACGCTGGCAAGCGCCATTCAAATCGGTCACCCGGTGAGCTACAAAAAAGCCATCCGGGCCCTGAAACAGTTCAACGGAATCGTCGAGCAGGCCTCGGAGGAGGAACTGGCCGAGGCGGCCGCCGAGGGAGATCTCACGGGGCTCTACAACTGCCCCCACACTGGAGTGGCTCTGGCAGCGCTTAAGAAGCTGATAGCTCGAGGCGAAGTACGCCGAGACGCCAGGGTTGTGGTCATTTCGACCGCGCACGGCCTCAAGTTCACCAGCTTCAAGACCAGGTACCACACGTCATTGCTGGAAGGAATGAAATGCCGCCTCGCCAACCCTCCGATTGAGGTGGGGGCGCAGTACGATGAAGTCAGGGATGCGTTATTCCGCGCGCTCGATGCACGGAATGCCCAATTCGCGCACCTGGGAACCCAATAGGTCGAGGGAGCTCGAGAGATGGATTTATTCTGGATGGGAGTGATCCTTGTCGTTGTCGTGCTGACCTATGCCGCGACAAGCATCGCGCTTGTCCTGCTATGGAGGCGAAGCAAAATTCGGAGGATGGAAGCATCCCTTGTGCAGCTGCAGAACCAACTCGTCAGAGTCCAATCTCTTCTCGAGGAAGCTAGGGCCCGCATACTGGGTGAAGGTCCGGACGGATGAAAATTGTAGATTGCGGATTGAAAGACGCGCATTGACGTGCGCGATCTCGTCACCCTTCGGTCTTTGGCCTCGCGTCCGAAGTTGCGTTAGCTCACTGAACGACCCTCGGCTGGAAGGAGGGGCTTGAGCTGCGTCGCCTGAAGGCGACTGTTGATCGGTCCACCTGTCTCGCCCTTACAGGGCTCTCTCACTATTCACTGCCTATTCCCAGGGCTTGCGCCCTGGGTTTTCCTGACGCGCCCAGTCGGGGCTTGGATCGCGTAGCCGCGAAGCGGCGAAACAGATCAGCCCAGGGCGCAAGCCCTGGGTCTGGGGGCGACCTTCCTAGAGCCCTGTAAGCTGTAAAAGCGAGACGTTTTTCTTCTCGACTGCATCGACTTCGCTACCCTACGTCTCGCCAATCTCTTATTGGTTCAAGATCTCATCAACCCTGGCTTTGTCGACATCCATCACGTACTGAATTCCGCTCACCTCCGCTGCCTGGTGAGTGAGAGCAGCAATGTCGTCCCTGGCGATGTACTCCGGAGAGAATTTGCGGCTTCCCGCCATGATTTGGCGCAGGCCCTGAGCAAGTCTTTCGTAGTAGGTGTAAAGACCGAGCGCGCCCGTGGGCAGGGTTTCAAACACCTCATCGCCCAGCTCCTTGCGCAAGGCACCTGACGTCACGAAGATCTCGTCGCGCGTGTTGCCGAACCGCTCAATATAGACCGGCAGCTG
The DNA here is from genome assembly GCA_035631775.1 of Acidobacteriota bacterium. Classification (GTDB taxonomy): domain Bacteria; phylum Acidobacteriota; class UBA6911; order UBA6911; family UBA6911; genus DASQID01. Next base: position 7,031 of record DASQID010000533.1, on the reverse strand, counting down.
GTTCTCGTCTAGCGCGCGGCCGATGGTCTTTCCTACCATGGCGGCGGCGATAGCGGCGCGTGCCATGCCGACCAACTTGACGAACGGCGCTCCCAGTGAAAGGCCCTTGAAGATCTGATCTTCAAACACAAAACCGCCCGCAACCGCCAGCGCAGGCAGGTGCTTCCCCTGGCTTGCCAGGCGACCGGCATACGCCTGCAGGAGCGAGTGCAGCTCGACAGGAGGAATGCCCCACTCGTTCATCATTTTCCAGGGGCTCATTCCTGTGCCACCGCCCGCTCCGTCAACAGTGAGAAGATCGAGTTGGTATTTGGACGCGAACTTAAGTGCTCGCGCCAGATCCGCGGGACGGTAGGCTCCCGTCTTGAGGAAGAGATACCGGGCTCCGGCTCTGCGGAGCTCCTCCACACGCTTGGCAAACGACTCCTCGGAGACCATTCCGACACGGGAGTGCCGCTCGAATTCCTTGAAGGAGCCTCGTTCGAAGGCCTTGATCACCATAGGATCGGTGGGATTGGGGAGAACAATGTAGCCGCGCTGGTGGAGCAGCTGGGCCTTTTTGAGGTTGTTGATCTTGACCTCACCGCCGATGTTTTTGGCGCCCTGCCCCCACTTGAGCTCCACGCACTCAACGCCGAGCTTCTGAATCGCATATTCGTGGACGCCAAGGCGGGTGTCCTCTACGTTTGACTGAACAACAATGGTCCCGTAGCCGTCGCGCTGAAAGTCCTTGTAGAGCGCGACCCTGTGTTTCAGGTCCTTGGTGTCGACGACCTTTCCCTCCCTGATCACAGAGTCGGGATCCATGCCCGCGACGTTTTCCCCGATGGTGAGCCCGGTCCCGGCGAGGGCAGATCCGATTGCCAGACCCTCCCAGTTGTTTTTGGCGATGTTGGTCGAACCGATGCCCGGAATAATCCAGGGGTAGCGGAACTTCAATTTCCGGTCGTGGCCGAATACGACTTCAAGTTTGACGGCGGGGAAAATTGCCTTGTCGCTGTCGGCTTCAATGCCGTGGGCTCCCACGGCTGAACCCATGATGTTGAAGTGCGAATAATCCACCGGGTAAGTCTTTTCGCCTGCCGTCGTAATGACCCCGAAAGGTTGGGGATAGATAACCTCATGACCGCGATAAGCGCTCTTGCCGATTTCACACATCCCGATGCAGCCATCCACGCAAGTGACACACATGCCGGAAGACGGCACGACCGAGCCTTCTGTCCGATTCTTGGTGAGCGTTGCCGCCGACGCATTCGTTCTCGAGAGTGACATAATTGCGAATCTCCTGTTAACTAGCACCCGCAGAGCGGGTGGCTTTACGAAGCCCCCCGGAGGGGGGCAAGCCAGTAGCCCCGGGCAAGCGCAGCGCAGCCCGGCGTTTGTCGTCCCACTCGACCAAAGCCCCGGGGCGACAGCACTCCTGAACACGACCGCCCTCCTGTCGCCCTTCCAGGGCGCGGGCTTGCTGTTATGGTTGATCCCTGCATTTCCATATCTTTTATCTTGTCCAACCAACGCCGGAACCGCAAAACCCTTTCCAGTCTCACCGCCAGAGGTGGTGGTCTACCTTGATCGAATTAACCGATCTGCTTTTTGCGTCCAGAGGTTCCTGGCCCGAGCGCAAGAGTTACCGAATGGCCGGAAACCTCAGAGACTCCTTATCTCACATGCGACACAGGGCTTCATGTAGCACATCATGTCGTCGAATCTATCCTGCTTATCAAGACAGGGCGGGCTCAGATTTGCGCAGCCACCGCAGATTGCCTTTTCGGGCTCGGTATAAGTGCAGCGCAGCTGGCAAGCCGGGCACACATAAATGCAGCCCCCGCACAGCCTGCAGGTTTCCGACTTGACGTCGAACGGCGTGCCGATGCTGCGGTTTTCGCCGCGCCCGCGGAATCCAATGGCCTTCGCTCTCATCTGCTCCTCGCACATGCGCACGCAGAGTCCGCAGAGAATGCATTGCTCGTATTCCTGTCTGAAGCGTTGGCACCGAACTTCGTATGCGGAAGCCAAGTCCTGGATGACCTTCGATTGCGGACACGACGCCAGCAAGAGCTCGAGGATCATCTTGCGGGCACGCACCACACGTGCCGAGGCGGTCCGCACCTGCAGGCCAGTTTCCGCAGGGTACGTACAGGAGGTGACCAGTCTGGACTTCGGCCCTTCGCCGATCTCCACCACGCAGAGCCTGCACGCGCCATAGGGGGTGAGACCCTCCATGTGGCAGAGGGTTGGTATCGGGAAGCCGAGGAACTTTGCCGCCTCGAGCAATGTGGATCCTTCCTCTACCGATACGCGCAGACCATTGATTTTCAGCTCGATCATCTACTTACACTCCCGCCGCCACCGAATCGGCCTTTTGTCCGGGTTTCGTGAACTCGAGATCGCAGCGCAGGCAGCGCCGCGCTTCGGCGGCTGCATCCTGGGCCGGCAGCGCCAGTTCCACCTCGGAAAAGCTCCGGACCCGCACGGAAATAGGCAAGGTCGGCGGCTCCGCCCGCCGAATCTGGCGGGATTCCTCGGCGGTTGACTGACAGGGCTCCACATATGCCCGAGGGAGCTGGACGACCGGCGGCCGTTTCATTTCTTCGCCGCGAAGGTATCGGCCGATCATTACCGCTGCCCGCTTGCCTGCCGCTATTGCATTCACTACCGTATCGGGTCCGGTAACCACATCCCCGCCGGCGAACACACCGGGCAGATTGGTGGCGAGCGACTCGGCATCCACGCGCAGCGTCGCTTTACCACTGATCTCCAGGCCCATGCCGGCAACATAGTCGAGGTCCGGCTCGTCACCGATCGTGACGATAAGGGTGTCGGCCGCAAGGTTGAATTCGGTACCCGGCACCGGCACCGGACGCCTGCGACCGCTCGCATCGATGTCGCCAGGTCTGTTGCGAATGCACTCAATCCCGGTCAGCCTGCCGCCGGCCGATTGAATCCTGATGGGGGCAACCAGCGCTTCGAGCGAAATGCCTTCCGCGAGGGCAGACTGAATTTCCTCCTTCAGAGCCGGCATTTCCTGCCGCGTCCGGCGGTACAGAACGGTCACACTTCTGACGTCTTCCTGGCGCAGAGCGACCCGAGCCGCGTCGATGGCCGAATTACCGCCGCCAATCACCGCGACGCGTCCCATTGCCAGCCTGTCCCCGCGTAGATTGAACGCCTTCAAGAACTGAATTGCAGGATAGACGCCTTCCAGATCCTCCCCTTCAATGTCCAAGCGGCGGCTCTTGTGAGCACCCAGTGCAAGGAACACGGCCTTGAAGCCCGCGGCGAAAAGCCCGTCGAGCGTAACGTCACGGCCGAGAGCCTTTCCGCAATGCAGAGTGATGTTTTCGTCCAGCAGGGCGTCGATCTCCCTGCGCAGCACGTCGCGCCGCAGTCGGTAAGACGGAATACCGCTTATGAGCATGCCTCCCGGTTCCGGATCCACCTCAAATACTTCGATCCTGAAGCCCTGAATGGAGAGGTAATGAGCGGCGGTCAGACCGGCCGGTCCGGATCCGATCACAGCCACCCTGCTTGCATCCGTGGCGGCTACCGCGCGGATAGGTTTGTAGGTGGAAGGGTCGACGTTGTCGGTGACGAAGCGTTTCAGGGCCCGGATCGCCACAGGCCGGGCTCCAGTCGCACCAAGGCGGCACCTGTCCTCACAGCGATGATCACATACCCTCGCACACACGGATGGGAACGGGTTGGTTTCCCGTATAACCCGATACGCCTCCTCCTGTTCACCGCGTGCCAGGTGCGCGACATAGCGCCAGGCTTCGGTGCCGAGCGGACAGGCGGACTGGCAAGGCGCACCCACCAGTTCGCGACAGACCGAGGCATCACACTTCTTCTGGACAATGTGCCGCTCGTACTCTTCGCGGAAATAACGGAGCGTGCTGAGAATGGGATTCGGTGCCGACTGCCCGAGGCCGCACATGGTTGTATCCTTCACGACCAGCGCGAGTTCCTCGAGCAGTGACAACTGCTCGAGCGTGCCCTTTCCCTTGGCAATGTCGTCAAGGATTTCAAACATCCTCTGCGTGCCCTTGCGGCAGGTGAAGCATTTTCCACAGGATTCATCCTTCAAGAAGCTCATGAAATATCTGGCGACGTCCACCATGCACGTGTTCTCGTCCATGACGATCATGCCGCCGGATCCCATGATGGAACCTGCCTTCGACAGGCTTTCATAATCGATAGGGAGGTCAAACAGGGAGGAAGGGATGCAGCCGCCGGACGGTCCGCCTGTCTGCACGGCCTTGATCCGTGCGACTCCCGGCGCGCCCCCGCCGATCTCTTCCACGATTTCGCGAATGGTGATCCCCATCGGCACTTCGACCAGCCCGGTGTTTCGAATCTTGCCGACGAGGCTGAAAATCTTGGTGCCCGAGTTGCCGGGGGCGCCAATCCTCGCAAATTCCTGAGCGCCGTGCATTATGATGCCGGGTATGTTCGCCCAGGTCTCGACGTTGTTGATCGCCGTCGGCCTGCCTTGGATGCCCCGCATAACCGGGTAAGGCGGTCGTTGCCGGGGCTCCCCCATCTTCCCTTCGATAGACCGGATAAGCGCCGTCTCTTCACCGCAGACAAATGCGCCGGCGCCCTTTACGAGCCGGATGTCGAAGGAGAAAGTCGTCCCCAGGATGTTCGACCCCAGGAGCCCGAGTTCTCTCGCCTGCCTCAGCGCGATTACGAGATGCTTGACCGCCAATGGATACTCGTTGCGAACGTAAATAACTCCATCTGCGGCACCGGTAGCGTATGCCCCAATGAGCATCCCTTCGATGATGCTGTGAGGGTTTCCCTCCAGCACGCTCCTGTCCATGTACGCACCCGGATCGCCTTCGTCGGCATTGCAGACCAGGAACTTGCCGGACTGATTGGGCTGCTTCGCGAGCAGCTCCCATTTCAGGCCCGTGGGGAATCCTGCACCACCGCGCCCCCTGAGGCCCGAAGCTTTGACCTCATCGACGATCCAGGCTGGAGCGCCACTCTCCAAGGCCTTGACAAACGCAAGATAGCCGTCGTTCTCAAGGTAGTGAAAAATGCGAATTGGATCGACCTTTTCGTTTCGGGCAAGTATCGTTCGAAGCTGACTCTTGAAGAACGGTATGTCCTTCTGAAGCTCAATCCTACGACCGGAGACCGGATCCTGATAAAGCAGTTCGTCCAGCACCCTGCCATCGGCGACCGCAATCACTATCCTGGCCATTTCCGACAGGCCGACCTTGGGATAGAAAGTTCCTCGCGGCTCGATGAGCACCGATGGTTCCAGCTGACAGTATCCATGGCAGCCGGTGATACGAAGCTGTATTTTCTCCGCCAGTTGATGCGACAGCAATTCCCGCTTCGTGATGCGAATCAAATCGTTTGCGCCACTCGCCTGCCCACAGGTCCCTGCAGGAATAATGATGGTAGGGATATCGGGATCCCGATCCTTCGCTATCCGGTCCTGCATCAGCTTGAAGTCTTCGATCGATTGCGGTCTTTCCATGAAAACGCCTTCCAGAGGTCAGGGATCAGGGGTCAGGGGCCAGGAATTGTGATATTCAGCAGAGTGCAGAGCTTCTCTGCTCATTCCGCACTGCAAGCGCGATTGACGATCCCTTCACACAATTCCTGGCCCCCGTCCCCTGACCCCCGACCCCTGCTTTAGAAGTGAACGCCGTTCAAATCCAGCATGTGTCCTTTGCCGCCGCGGCGAGAGCAGATCTGTATGACCCCACCGCCACGAACGATCATAGGCACCATCAGCGTGGTGCATTCAGGACAGCTCGTAGCGCCAAGCAGTTCGGCATGGCAGTATGGGCAGAAAAAGTTGACAAAGGCGTCCATCGGGATCTCGTACTCGGATTCGACATTGTAGCTGCCGTAGAGGCACGAGAGCCGCAGCCAGCCGTGCTCACGCCCGAAAGACATGGTGACGCGGATCGAGGGATAGCCGTCGACCGGATGACCGGCATCCATCAGCGAATGGTTGCAGCGAGGGCAGCTGACTTCGACTGGAAAGATCCGCTGGTCACGTTCGATGACCACGTTGTCCAGCTCGCCACTTCCCTCCCGCAGGATCCGCTCGACCTTGCCCGTGTTTACGTTTGCGAAGTAATGGCCGTCGATCACGACGATGGGCCCAAGTGCACAGGCTCCCAAGCAGTTGACGGTCTCCAGGGTGTATTCGCGGTCCGAAGTGGTTTCGCCGGGACGAATGCCCAGCCGCTGCGCAACCTCACCGGCGACCCTTGGGGCGCCCCGCACGTGACAGGCTGTTCCGACGCACACTGAGCATAGGTGCTCTCCGCGAGGCTTGAGGCTGAAGGAACGATAGAAGGTCGCCACGCCGTAAATGTCGACAAGGGACCGATTTGTCCTGTCGGCCACTATGCGCAGCGCTCCGGCAGGCAGATATCCATAGCGGGCCTGTATGTCCTCGAGTATGGATATGAGACCATCTTCCGCCGAGGCGTGCTTCTCCACCATTGCCAGGATAACTTCGCGCCCGTCCCGCACGACAGGTTGGGCCGGGCGGTCCTGCGGCGAGGATTGCTTTCCCCTGTCTACGTCGTCTTCCCACACAACCATGGGATTATGCATAACTCACTCCGGTGCGGCGGCTGCCGCGGTCACTCATCGAAACTCTTCACAATGCCAGATCCCGCCGGCCGGCTTGGGAAACGCACAGGAGTTGCGATTTGCGCAGGTACAGCAGAGGCCTCTTTCTTCGACCGACAGAGGATCGACTCCCGGACGTCCAATGCCACACTCCACCCCTCCCTCGGAACCCTTTGCCCTGGGCTCATACCCCTCGAACTCCTCGCACTGGAGCACGGGGCGTGATGCATCTCGAGGATAGGTGCATGCGGGATCTTTCCTGCACGCGATGCAGAGCCCGCGCCTGAGGCCAGATGGTCCGGCAGCGGCTCTTTCCATCGCCCTGTCCATCCGATTTGGAATAGACATAGTGCTCGCCTCCTGACATTCGAGCCTTGCGCGGTCGAGATATTGCCATTTCCATGCCAGCACCGGGAAATCTCCCC
>DASQID010000532.1:0-2783 GCA_035631775.1 Acidobacteriota bacterium | reverse complement strand
TGGGGTTGACCAGCCTAACGATGCCCGAACGTTCATGTTCCACGGCTTCCGCCCGGCGACCGAACCAGGCATGGCGAGCATATTTCGGTTCGACTTTGAGTGGGACTTCGACCCGGAGGAGCTGAGGTCTTTTACCGCCCTGGTGCTGCAGGCCGTCGAATGCATCTGTGGGATTGGCGGTTATGTGCTCAGCCCGGATGAGGGGGAGAACGCAGGTCAAGCATCCGACCAGATGTACGCCTGGGCTCATCGTTACTGGGGAGCGGAAGCCCAGGACTTGGAGGCCAGCCCTGCCGGGGCCTCTAACGGCCTTCCGTGCGTTAACTGGTTAACTGTGATTGGGCCCAACTTGCGGACCAGAGACCCCGCAGCCTGCAATCAGGCGAAGGAAGTGGCTCACTCCTGGTTCGAAGCCGGAGGTCACACGGTCATTCAGGCCGAGGAGCGGCCCAGGCTCATCGATCGAAACCGCCGCGAGCCTCTCGGCAACTATGTTCCGGTGGCAGAAGCCCTCCTGCCCCTCCAGGTAACGCATCACCCGCCCTTCATCGGAGATTCCTGGGACGAGGACAATACCATGCGATACCTGCGCCGTTTCACGCACCCTGACGAGGTTTGATCTCGATAAAACTGCAAGTGATCGTAGACATCCGAGTTATGATTCCTAACCTTTTACTTATGACGTCTTACCCTTAAATCTCCTGAATTCTGTCCGAAGAGATGTTGCTGCAATACAGTCCCTTGGACTGACGCGGATTTGGGGCCGGAGTGAATAAAGATTTGGGTGTCCTACCGAATGTGTTGACACAGCACGCGGAGGAAGTTGCATTCCTCTGGGGATTGCGGGACGCAGCTGCGCACCTGCCGCACTATTCTTTGGCGGATCTTGCCAAGCTGGATGGGAGAGTCGAGGCGAACATTGATGGGTTGCGGATCGCCGGAGAGGAAGGGTGGCGTCTGTGCGCCGAAGCCCTTGAGTGGAAGGAGCCGGGCGAAGTCTTTGCCGCAGCCGTGTTGGCCTTCGAATCCAACGAGCGCTCGAGAATTCAACAAGCGTTGAAGGCTGGGACCACCGACCCTGGGCTCGCTGTCGGACTGATCTCGGCACTGGGGTGGATCACTTTTCAGCAGGCAGAGCCCCAGATCAAGCAACTGCTTGCCTCGCCTTCCCCCGCGCTGCGTAGGATCGGAATCGCGGCATCGGCAATTCACAGGCAGAATCCGGGCGCGCCACTGGTCAATGCGATATCCAGTACTGACCCCTTACTCAAAGCCCGCGCGCTGCGGGCCGCGGGGGAATTGGGTTTGAAGAGCTTTCTCCCCGAGGTGAAGAAATACTTCGCCGATCAGGATGATCTGTGCCGCTTTTCGGCGGCATGGTCGGCTGCATTGCTCGCCCCTGACCCAAACGCACTTACGATTCTGAAGTCCACAGCCGAGTCGAGCTTGCCGTATCGCGAGAGAGCGCTGCAACTCGCCATCCGACGATTGGATGTGTCCGCTGCCGGAGCGTGGCAAAAGAAACTGGCTCAGAACGCCAAGCTGATACGAATCGCGATTACCGCAGCGGGAGCAGCGGGCGATCCGGTTCACGTTCCGTGGTTGATCGAGCAGATGAAAGAGCAGAAAGTCACGCGCATCGCGGGTGAAGGTTTCACCATGATCACCGGCATGGACCTTGCGCTTCGAGACCTCGAGCGCAAGCCGCCTGAAGATTTCGAAGCCGGGCCGACAGAGAATCCGGAGGACGAAGACGTGGAGATGGATCCGGACGAACATCTGCCATGGCCGGATGCGGCTTTGATCGCGAAATGGTGGGGAGTGCATCAGGGTGAGTTCCAGAAAGGCAAGCGATACTTGCTGGGCAAGCCGATCGCCCCAGACTGGATGCAGGAGGTGCTGCGAATTGGGAAGCAGCGACAGCGCGCTGCTGCTGCTCTGGAGCTGGCGCTCTTGCAGCCCGGCCAGCCTCTTTTCAATGTGAAAGCGCCGGGTTTTCGACAGCAACAAATGCTCGGGCTCCGGCGATAGGCACAGACCGATCCGCACACGAGTACTGTGGAAGTCTTGACGAAGCAGAAATTTCCAGGGGAGGTGGACAGTGTTTAGACCAATCAAGCAGCTCAACGATAAGGAAGTTGGACTGGTGCCGCCCGGCGTGGGCTCCTACATCATCTATAAGGCAAGGAGACCCGTCTACATGGGCTGCGGGCACGTAAAGGACCGTCTATGGCGGCTTCTGCACGGGCACGGGGACTCCAGCCTCCTGATGGCGGGCAAGGGGGAACTCACCTTTGAGTATGTGTATATCGATTCGCTCAAGAGGGTAGAGCAAATCGCCATCAAAGAACTGGGCGCCGGCGCACTGATGAACTGCAAGCGTGACCCTGGTACCTCCACTCGGTGAGCGCAAGGTTCCGCATAGCAGCCGCTTTGCCGCTCGATGCCGGCTGATTTCCGTTAAGATTGGTTATCAAAGAGGATCCTGTTGTGTCGGGCTCACAGATCGGACTTCTTTTCGTCGCACTGTCGCTACTCTTTTTCGGTTTGTGGCTGCGCGATTTCGTCAGATCGAAGGGAATAAAAACCCCGGCACGCCGGGCTTGGATGCGAATCGCCATTATTTTCGGGGCTATTGGAGCATACCTGTACCTCAGTCAGAGAATCAAAATTCCTTAGCATCACCCAAGAGTAGCCTCACAATTCGGTGAAAACCTCGGTGGCGGGGATCATCCGGCCGGCCCGTGTCACGGCAGGAGACCGTGACCGGGGGGTCTGATCCC
>DASQID010000531.1:0-7910 GCA_035631775.1 Acidobacteriota bacterium | reverse complement strand
TGCTGAGACCACGTTCCGACTGTCCGTTTCCGTACGCCTCCGCAGTGTCAAACCAGTTGATGCCACCCTCCAACGCCGCCCGCACAATCGAATCGATTGATCGCTGGTCAAGGACGGACCACATACTCCCCGTCAGCCCTTTGCCCTGGGAAAACTGCCAGCAGCCCAGGCCGATGGGGGAGATCTCGATGTTGGTCTTTCCCAGCATGCGCATGTTTATGCACGAGCCACTTTGGAGGTTCTTGGCATCCTTTGAGCCTTGGCGTCCTTGTGGTGGCTTATTGAGAGGTTACCGTCCGAAAGCAAGAACGCAAAGAATTCCTTTGAGATTTAAATATCGTGCCGGGATTTCCGTTTTCCTGCGGGGTGGAGATCGGCCGTCGGCCCGAACTATTGACCGGAACGACAGGCCAACGACCATTGACTGATTAAAAAAGCTCGTGGAATGAAGCCACGAGCCTTTTTGTGAGTTCGAAAGCGCGCCTTTCAGTACATGCCTTCCATGCCGCCGCCCGGAGGCATGGCGGGCGCCTTTTTGTCTTCCTTGATCTCTGATACGAGGGCTTCCGTCGTCAGCAGCAGAGCCGCGATTGACGCCGCATTCTGCAGCGCCGTCCGTGTCACCTTCGTCGGATCGATGACTCCTGCGGCCACCAGATCCTCGTATTTCTCTGTTTCCGCGTTGAATCCGTAGTTTGCCTCGCTGCTCAGGCGCACCTTCTCCAACACCACCGCTCCTTCATACCCGGAGTTGTTCACGATCTGACGCAGCGGCTCCTCCAGGGCACGGCGCAGGATATTGCATCCGATAGCCTCGTCCCCTTCCAGCTTCAGCTTCTCCAGCGCAGGCACGCAGCGCAGTAACGCCACGCCGCCCCCCGGAACGATCCCTTCCTCTACCGCCGCACGGGTCGCGTGCATCGCATCTTCTACCCGCGCCTTCTTCTCCTTCAGCTCCGTCTCCGTCGCCGCTCCAACCTTGATCACCGCTACGCCGCCCACCAGCTTCGCCAGCCGTTCCTGCAGCTTCTCACGGTCATAATCCGACGTCGTCTCCTCGATCTGCATCCGCAGCTGCTTCACGCGGCCCTCGATATCCGAATGCTTCCCGGCACCCTCGATGATCGTCGTGTTGTCCTTGTCGATCGTGATCTTCTTGGCACGGCCCAAATCCCCCAGGCGCACGTTCTCCAGCTTGATGCCCAGGTCTTCCGAAATCACTTTGCCGCCGGTCACGATCGCGATGTCTTCCAGCATCGCCTTGCGCCGATCGCCAAATCCCGGTGCCTTCACGGCGGCCGCCGACAATGTCCCGCGCAGCTTGTTCACCACCAGAGTAGCCAGGGCTTCGCCTTCGACGTCTTCAGCAATGATCAACAGTGGCCGGCCGCTCTTCGCGGTCTGCTCCAAAACGGGCAGCAGGTCATTCATTGAGCTGACCTTTTTCTCCTGCAGCAAAATGAAACAGTCGTTCAGCTCCGCTTCCATACGCTCCGGATCGGTCACGAAGTACGGCGACAAATACCCGCGGTCAAACTGCATACCCTCGACTAGCTCCATTGATGTCTCAATCGACTTCGCTTCTTCTACGGTAATCACGCCGTCTTTGCCGACCTTCTTCATCGCATCGGCAATGATCGCGCCGATGGTCTTGTCGTTGTTGGCTGATACCGATCCGACCTGCGAGATCATCTCGCCCTTCACCGGCTTGCTCAGTTTCTGGAGTTCGGCAACCGCCGCTTCCACCGCCTGCTCAATCCCGCGCTTGAGGCCCATCGGGCTGGCACCTGCCGCAACGTTTTTCACCCCTTCACGGATAATCGCCTGCGCCAGGACGGTCGCGGTGGTCGTCCCGTCGCCGGCTACATCCGAGGTCTTTGACGCCACTTCGCGCAGCATTTGCGCGCCCAGATTCTCCAGGCCGTCCTGCAGCTCGATCTCTTTCGCAACCGTAACGCCGTCTTTCGTGATCAACGGAGATCCGAACTTCTTGTCCAGTATCACGTTCCGGCCCTTCGGGCCCAGCGTAATCTTTACCGCATCCGCCAGCTGATTCACGCCACGCAACAATGCCTGACGCGACCGTTCGCCGTGTACAATTTGTTTAGCCATAAGTCCTCACTCCTAATCCCCACTCGAATTAAATCCATTAACGCAATGCAGAAAATGAACCGCGAAGGCCTCAAAAACCGCAATGTAAGATTTCAAAACTGCCTACTTGCCTCTCTTCAGTACCGCCAGGATCTCCTCCTCACGCATGATGACGTAATCCACGTCATCAATCTTGATCTCCGTCCCAGCGTATTTCCCAATCAGAACCCGGTCGCCTGCCTTCACTTCCATGGGTGACCGCTTGCCGTCTTCCATCATTTTCCCCGGTCCCACCGAGATCACCTCACCTTCCATTGGCTTCTCTTTCGCCGTGTCCGGAATGATGATCCCACCCTTAACCTGTTCTTTCTCCTCAATCCGCTTCAATAGTATCCGATCGTGCAAAGGCCTTGCTTTCATATCTATAGATCTCCATTCCTAATAAGTCACGACATCCATCTGTCCATACCCATTCGACGAGTTGAAGCCTTGCTAGGGGCGAAAATTCGTCTTATTCCCTGGCCTGGCCTTCTGTCCCGCGGCGAGTTTTTCGTCATCTTGCTTCTTTTGACGGTCAATCTCTCGTTGGGGTGCCTCTTGATCGTTCAGACGGATCGCTTTAATAATGGCCACCTGGGCCAGGGCCTCCAGCCGTTTGGAAAAAACAAGCAATCCAGGGACAGCCCCGTAGGAGGAACGGAAGAGATTGCACGAGTACTGCGAGTCTTCCCAACGCGCTATGACCTTTTCGCTGTCGCCGTAGACTTGCGAAGCAGAGGAGCTGATGATCTTCGCAACGGGCGTGGTCGGCGTTCCGTACTTCGCCGAAATACTCTCGATCAGGTCCTCATCGGTCAGCCCTTCGGTCCTGTCCTGATCATAATTGACCACAATTCGGTAGAGCTCGTCGTTGTAAAAGCTGAATAGGATCTCCTTGACCGGATCCGCTTGAGACGATGAGCCGGCGGAAGTACTCCGTGGCCGCCATTCCAGTTCCTGAATGACTGCCGGGCGTTGGTAGATCGCCTTGGCCTCGGACGGATTCACATCTGTCTGTTTGGCTACCGCGAGCAAATTCATTCCCAGTCGGAACCCCCGGTAGTCTGAAAGATCTTGCGCGTAAATCGAGGACATTGAAAACACGGCCAAGGAAATTAAAATCACCAAACTTCGCGTATTGATCATTTGGGTCCTCCTTAGGATTGTGACCCTTTGCGATTTGCAGGGTGCGTTCAAGCCGACCGAACCTTACTGGCTCGGAAGGAAGCTTGAACGTGAATAATGTGATGCTGGCTTCTCCTTATTCCGGCTCGGCACCTGTAGTGCGTGCTGTTTTGTTTTCCTGGGCAGGTCCGTCCGGAACTCTCTAGTGCGCTTCCGCCGAAGATTCTTTTTCTTTCGCTCCCTATCGAACCGGGCTTTGTCACCATGTGTTTCCGACACAATTTCCTCCTTTGAGCGAACGAATCACCTCGATAATCCCGAGTCGTGCTGAATCAAAGAGGTCCGTCGGCCATCTCGCCACTCCCTCCAGATTTCGGCCGACACCTAGAGGCGTTGTTTTTATACCTCGGGGCGTGTCGCTTGTCAGTTCAGTACTGCTCACGGGCATGATCAATAGTGCTCATCCCTTCCTGCTCGCTTGACATTGACGACTGAAGGGGGTAGAGCCCCCGTATATTGCTGAAGTATTTAGGAGGCAATCCCAAGGCTTCACCGCACTTAGGGCTGGCGCAAGAATAAATTCACATTTTGGCGTGAGCACCGTCGCGCCTGCGGCGCTCCTGGGGCGGGCAGATGCGAGGCGCCGCGACGCAGGCGATATCGGTGTATATCGTCGAGGAGCGGCAACGAAGCAGATGCCCGCCCGCCGCCGCGCCCTTTCAGGCTTCGGCCCGCAGGGGGCCAGCAGCAAAATGTGAAGTTATTCTTGCGCCAGCCCTTAAGTGAGCTCGGCCGCCATGATGCATAAAAAAAGGACCGCCCGGAAGAGCGGTCCTCGTGGTTCATTTGAGAATCAAAAGGGGATATACCTCGGTTCTCCTGCGCAAGGTTGCCAGCCTCGCATCTTTATTGACAGCTGTTGCGGCCTTATCGCAACGAACAAACCTCTCAGCGAGTTCCGACAGCGACTACTTCAACAGGCTTTGAATTGTGAGCGGCAGAGTGGGTCGCACCGATAAAATCTCTCTCAAGACGAGATACCGGTAACTTGCGCGAATCACCAGTGCCATAGAACACCTTCGAGAGGAAATACTTTTCACTGTACCGATTGAACACGATTCTCGCATCACCATATTGTCCGGACGATCGTCCCGTGAAGCTTGAGACGTAAATCGCCAGATCCTGGTGTCTGTTTTGGATCAGCAAGACGCCATTAGCCGCGGTCTCGGAGATCGTGTAATCGCCCGAAGGCAATGACATGTTACCGACCGTGAATGCAAAAGGAATCGCTACATTCACCCTGGCCGAGCTGCCTGAATACGCTAGAGCCGCCGAAAGAACGACAAGAAGACTCGCCGCCAAAATACTTGAGACAATCCGCTTTCTCATACACCCTACTTTCGCATTGGATAGAGTTACAGGAGTAGTTTTTTAGACCGCTGCCCAAGCAGAGGGTCTCCCGTATCGAGGATGAGAGGGTCATTTTGCCCAGGTGGTGTGATGCTCCCAAGTGGAGCCGTTAGGGCAGGCAGGTCCGAACATCCGAGACAAAGTTAACAGTGCGCCTGTTCTACCATCCTGTCAAGTACTAATCGATATTGACAGTCAATACAATCGACCCCGCAACCGCTTGTTAGCAAAGCGGAATCTGAGGAATAGCCCAGTTAAAGACGGTCTCGTGGGGGAGCTATGCAGCGTCAATCCGCCGTGTCGTCGTAATTGACAAAGCCGACACCGCCGAACCTATATCGTAAAACCGAGATGAGCAGTTTTGACCACAGGTGTGAGCAGTACTGAACTGACAGGCGCATCGTGCCAAAGTATAAGAAATGCGGCTGTCACTGTCGGCAGAGGAGGCGGTTGCATGGGTGCTGCCAGTCTAGTGCGGGAACTCGCACGTAACGAGATTGGACCGTGGGACGGTGTTACGCACCCCATGCTTTTCGAGCAGGGTAAAGCGGGCGGAGCATGCCTGCCGGACCCGTCGGGCTTTGCCGAGTTCCGGCACAGGACGCCTCGATAGTATCGCGATCACGCTCAGACTAGGAGTAGGAAAGGGACTATTATGGAGATTCACACACGTAAGGTCGGCGATGTTCATGTTCTGGATATCAGCGGCAAGATCACCCTTGGTGAGGCCACCGCGAAAATTCGACACACCATCAGCGACCTTTTGGAGAACGGTGGGAAAAAGATCATTCTCAACTTGACCGACGTAAATTACGTCGATAGTTCGGGTGTTGGGGAGCTGGTGAGAACCTACAATACGGTCACCAAAGAGGGCAAGGAGCTGAAACTCCTGAACCTGACCAAGAAGATCAGGGAACTCCTGGTAATCACCAGGCTCTTGACCGTATTCCAGGTTTACGAGAGTGAACCGGCTGCGGTTGCCAGCTTCGCCTGAAGGAGAGGGGCTTGGCAATACCGGTGCCTGCCGTTATTGACTCGGAATCCACCCATCTCCTTTTGATGGGCGCTTCTCATCGTGGCTTGTGAAGTAGTTCCGACCCTTTGAAAGTGGACGGGCTCAGTAAATCGCCCGTGGTTTTTCGTGTGTAACTATCGCGACAGCATCGCTATCCAGAGGCAGTTATGGACCCCACAATGATTTGGCTCCTTGGCTTGGCAATTGTCATTCTCTATTTATGGAGCACGGTCAACATCCTCAGGGAATACGAACGCGGCGTGGTCTTCAGGCTCGGCCGCCTTCTGCCTCAGGCCATGGGACCGGGGCTGGTTTTCATTTTCTGGCCTGTATACAGGATAGTCCGTGTCAGCCTGCGCACCGTGACGCTGGAAGTGCCGCCCCAGGACATCATTTCCCGCGACAACGTTTCCTTGAAGGTGAATGCGATCGTATATTTCCGGGTCATGAATGCCCCGCGCGCTATCGTAGAGGTCGAGAATTACCTCTACGCAACTTCGCAGCTCGCGCAAACGACCTTGCGCTCCGTGCTCGGCCAGGTTGACTTGGATGATTTGCTGAGCCGGCGGGAGACCCTCAATGTCAAGCTCCAGGCGATTCTTGATCAGCACACGGACGCGTGGGGGATCAAGGTGAGTCTCGTAGAGGTCAAGCAGGTTGATCTGCCTCAGGAAATGCAGCGTGCTATGGCCAAGCAGGCCGAAGCGGAACGTGAGAAGAGAGCCAAGATCATTCACGCGGAGGGCGAGTGCCAGGCAGCGGCAAAACTGGCAGAAGCCGCGGGCATTATAAACAAGGAGCCGGTAGCCCTTCAGTTGCGCTACCTGCAGACCTTGACCGAAATCGGGGTAGAGAAGAATACGACAGTGGTCTTCCCGGTTCCCATCGATATTCTCAAGAATTGGATGCAAAACAGCACATAGCTGCCTGGCGATCGCGGGACCGCAATGGTTCCGACCGGCCGGTCGTTCTCACACCCTCTCGCTGTGCGGCGAATATGCTGTGGAAGGTGGTCAACGGGAGTAGCACCGCTAATCCTCTGATGGTTCGGGACCGGACTGCGGACCGTGCTTTTGTTCCAGAGCCTCGCGGTGGATCTCGTTGAGAATTCTGCTCCCCCGATCAGAGTGGAATTCCTTGTCGAGCCGGGACAGGGCCACACTGACCACGTCGCGATGGCGGATCCCCGCACCCGGTTCTTTCTCAGAAATCTCGAGCCAGAGCCTGTGTATTCGTTCAAAGTCCTCTGGCCAAAGCTGGGTTGGGTGCTGACCGAAGATGTGAAACTGCGACTTGGTGGAATCTTGGAGAACGATCTCCAACGCAAGCGGAAAGCGCGGCGCCGGCAGTCGCTCCCATTGTTTCTCGACCGCCCTGGCCTGCTCTCCGGCATTTCGGAACCGCGGTGAATAATTCACAACAATACGTGCCGACTTCAGATTTATCGCCGTCTGCACGATAGCCACCCACGGGTTTGTGCCTGCTACCGCCAGCAGCGCCACATGTTTTCCCGCCTTTTCTGCCACCGAGACAACTTTGCTAAAAACTTCAGTTTCTCGTGGTCCGAAGATCTGGTCCTTTCTCAGATCGTGCTCACCGGAACCTGCCGGACTCGCGAGGTGAATGGAAACCACGACCACGTCCTCCTTGCTTGTATCGGTTCTGGCTAGAGTCTTCTCCAGATGCGCGAGTTGGTTTGGATTGCGGACCGGTACGAGCACGTTGCCAGGACGAGCTTGCACAGTTTCGATCGAAACTTCCTCACTTTGCTTCAGCCGGAACTCCTCCATTTCCGCGCTTCCGGCGCTGCGATGCCGGCGATTGTACCTTTCGGATAACTCGAAAACCGCGAAAAACGCACCAGTGAAGGCCATTCCCGAGATGGTTGCAGCCTTTTTAGTTATGACGTTGATTATCGCGAGCGCAAACAAAGCAAGAGTAATGAGGGCCAATCCGATTGGCCATTCTATCGCCCCGAGCCGGAGGTTGAGCGGTACTTTCCAGGCTCTGGCTTCGGGCTGCTTGAACCGCAGGACGATCACAGCGAGCGCCTTCATCGCGAAACTCCAGACAACCCCGAAGGCGTATGCTTCGCCCAGGATTTTCACGTCCCCCCGGCTGATCAGGATCGTGAGCAGCTGCAAACCGACGATGAGATTGATGATGCGACTCGTGGTGCCGAATTTCGGATGCGGCAAGCGAAAGAAATTTGGGAGCACTCCATCTTCGG
>DASQID010000530.1:0-5786 GCA_035631775.1 Acidobacteriota bacterium | reverse complement strand
ACAAAGAAGTATGAGACCGGCGTGAAGGTGTCGGATGAGCGGATGGACGAGCTCAACCTGGAGAAACCCAAGGACCTACAACGCTGGAACTACAAATTGGCGCCGAGCAAAATGTGAACTTATTGTTGAGGCGTCCCTAAGACCCCCGTTTACGAAACCAGGCGGTCACGCGTTTTTGGGGGACTTCGTCGAGGGGACAGCTCTGAGGGTGGTAGCTGACCATGCTGAGTCTGGCGGAACTTCGTAGGGCGGCGCGGATCTTTGCATTTCAACTTGCCGGTGCGCGGCTGGAAAGAGTAGTTCAGCCGGACGATTACAGGCTGGTACTCGTGTTTCGCGCTGCGTCTGTGAACACCCCGATCCTGCTTTCCTGCCGCCCGGAGTTTGGCAGACTCTGCACCATCGAGGAGACGCCTGCCGCGCCACCCGTGCCACCTTCCTTCGCTCAATTCATGAGGGCGCACTTGATCCGAAGTGTTCTCATGGAAGTGGACACCTTGCCTCAGAGCCGGCAGACGGGGATAGTCCTATCAACTCGTGAGGGACCGTTCAAGATAGTGCTTTCTCTGCTCGGCGCCCGCAGCAACATTTATGTCCTCGATGCCTCCGGAAGACTGCTTCACTCCATGCGGCCTCTTGAAACGACTCGCAATGAACTCAAGCTGGGCGAACCGTGGAAGGATCCCGAGGGGAATCGCAAGGGCGAAGGAGTCAACCGCTGGGCGGATACGCCGGATGACCAGTACCTCGAGCGAATTGGCGTAACCTACCGGACGCTGGAGCGGAGGAAGGAGGCGGAGGTCCTTGCGCGTCGAATCGAAACGGCGCTTGGGAGGGAAGGGAACTTTCTTGACCGCAAAACAGTTAATTTGCAGCAGGACCTGGCACAAGCTAGGCAGGCTGAGGAATTCAGGCGGAAGGGGGAGTTGCTCAAGAGCCTCTTGCATGTGATCAAACCTGGAGACGAGTGGATCGAGACGACCGATTACGAGTCGGGCAAGCGTGTCTCAATAGCTCTGCGGCAGGATCTCACACCGGCGGAAAACCTCGAGAACTACTTTGCGCGATACCAGAAGGGGTCGAGAGGTGCGGCAACAATCGAGCGGCAGTTGGCTGAGGTCCAATCCATGCGGTCGGAAATCGACGAATTGCAGGCTGACCTCCAGGGAACCCTCAGGCAGTTAGAACCGGACCTGGAGAGGCTTCACAAGTTGGCAACGCAATCGCGCATCAGGAAGCTGCTTTCCCGTTATTACCCTTCACGTCCAACCCGTCCTGTCCCTGCAGTGATCCAAAACAAGAAGGAGGTGCCGAGTCGGCTGCTGCCAAAGCGATACCGCCTGGAGTCGGGCCTGGAAGTTTGGGTAGGACGCAGTGACGCAGGAAACGATTATCTGACAACCAGGTTGGCACGGGGTAACGATCTGTTCTTTCACCTCGAGGGATATCCGGGCAGCCATGTGGTTCTCCGAACCGAGGGAAGATCAGATCCGCCCCCGGAGGCAATACTCGATGCCTGCGAACTGGCTGTGCATTTCTCCAAGTTGAAGGATTCTACACGGGCGGACGTCCACGTCGCTCAGGTCAAGAATGTAAAGAAGCCGAAGGGAACAAAGCCCGGCTTGGTTCACGTTCTGAGGGGAAAAACTGTTCACTTGCGGCGCAATCCAAAGCGTCTTCAGGAGATTCTCGCGTCTCGCCTGGATGATTGAAAATCTGCCGCCAATTTCACGAATCACACACTGCAGAAAGCGTTTTTAAAAGCCACCGCCAGGACGCAAAGGCGCCAAGCACAATCGATCAATTTCATTTGGGACCGGCCTGTTTTCTGGATTCGAACAACTGGCATTCCACACCCGAGCTTTCGAAGACTACCTGGGCCGGGTTCCTCCTGGACTTAAACCCGTGAGCCCGACAGCCATAGGGGCTCTGTTTGTCCCATGTCACCTGGTAATGGCGACATTTCTGACAGGAAACAACCCGGGACTTGAGGTCTTGTGCCGACATCGCTCCCGCCGCCTCAGTCAGGTTTTTTTTCTGCAGGTTTCGTAAAAATGGAGTCTTCGATTACCGTGTTATGTTCGATCCTGGTTGCCTTGATCACGAGAGTCTGGGCGGGATTGGTGACTTTTATCTGAAAGGGGACCTTGACGCCATCCACCTCGCGATAGTCGGAAAACTCGGTAGTCTGTTCGATTTCACCTCCCAGCTGCGGGACGTCGATCTTCATGACCATCTTAATGGGCAGGTAGCTCGAGGCGTCCAGGAACTCTCTGGCTGCTGAACCGGTTTTCGGAGTAACTGCCAGAACGATCGCATCCTTTTCTCCGACCTTCTCGTTCGGCAGTACTTCGATCTTCATTCCCGATTCCTTGTACTTCAGCAAGGGATTCGGAAACCTACCGTTGCGAAGGTTCTCAAGTTGATTGCCGGTAATCTCGCCGTCGCCCTGCACTGAGTTGATTGCATATCCCGTGGTACCGTCGAATCTCTGATCTACGACAGCATCGTTTTGCCCGAACGAGCTCAGATCGAGCTTCAGATAGGTACGCGACTTATTCGGCGGTAATGCGTAGGACTCAAACGGCCCGGAAATATCCCCGGCCGGGGTAGTCACGGTGACGGTTCCCGTCAGCTTTCTGGAAGTGAGCTTGCTCAGAGCGTCCCTTCCCCCCAGGGCTGCCAAGTGCTTTTCGACAATCTCGTCCGCAGACTGGGCCGATGCCGTTCCCCCAACTGCCAGTGTTAGAATCGCGGCCAGCAAGCAAGACATATAGACTCTTTTCATGACTACATACCTCCAGAAGTCCCAAGAATAATCCCTAACGCGCCCATAGCGCAGTGAATTCCACCTCATTGTCAGCCGTAGCCGTATTTTTCGAGGGTCGACTCATCAAACCCCATATAATGAGCGATTTCGTGGGCGAGCGTCACTTCAACTTCGCGCTCCAGCTCCTTTTCGTCCGGAAAATCTTCTTCTAGCGGCTTCTGCCAAATCCAGATCATGGCCGGTGGTTCACCCCAGTCGTCGAAGTGCTTTTCGGTGATTGGCTTCCCGACAAAGAGCCCGTAAGGAACTGTGGCCCGGTCCCCAAGGAGTTCTTCCATCAGGTCGGGCTTCGGCCAATCTTCCACAAAGATTTGAACGTTATCCAGAGCTTCCCGGAACACGCGCGGAATCCGGCCCAGGCATTTTTCAACGAGCGACTCGAATTCTTTCCGCTTCATCGGGTTCCTTCTCCTCCGTACTTCGAGATGACTTCTTCGGCCTGCCACCCCGGAGACGCGAAGGCGCACGGCGGATGCGAGCTGATTCGGCGGAGAGCGGGGTGCAACAACGCGAAAGGCGTGCAGGAGCCTGCCGGCGGTGAGTTCTCCCCCTTAAGGGCGGATGCCCTGAACCGTATTCTGACCGTGATCCCTGCCCATCGGCACCAGCATGCGTAGTAGCCAGAGCAGGAGACAACCTTCTGCGGCGGCCACGAGAGTGCCCACGCCAATGCTCAACGTGAGGTGCCCGTGGATGTGCCTCCATTGGTTGGCGCCGAAACTGAACTCAGGCGCAGTGTATATGTTGTTCGTCCCCGTGAGAATGGAAAAGAGGATCGAAAGAATAATCAGAAACTGTGCCCACACGTTGATGAGCAGACTGGCCACCACTACGCTGAGGTAGCCGCCATATGCGCGGGCGTGAATGAGGATTACGGAGAGCAGAACAGCGACGGTTGTGGCCACAGTGACGCTGACCAATCTTATCAGCCAGGCGGGTGAATCCGCCGCTGCCACAATAAGGCGAAGGAGCCAGACTGCTGTGACGAGGGCAAAGGCGGGAGCCAGCAGATGCAGGTGTTCTCTCACGCCGTGTTCACCGAGTATCATTACTCCTCCTTCGCAAGGGCGCCATGAATCAGCGTCCCTCTGCTCTGACGATGACCAGTGTCATATCATCTTCAGGATCTTTGCCGGACCAGGCGCGCACCGCCCTCAGCACCGAAGATTGTATCTCCTGCAGCGGCCTGTCCTTGACTGACGCCAGGAGCGCGCCGAGGCGCGCTACACCGTACTCTTCCCCTGCGGATAAGCCGGCCTCCGTAATGCCGTCGGAGTAAAGAACAAGCAAATCGCCCGCACCCATCAGCACATCGCCCGTTTCGTACACCGTTCCAGGCATGACGCCCAAGGGGAGGCCGCCATGGTCCAGGTTTTGCCTTCCATCGGCGTTGAATAAAAAGGGGGGATTATGGCCGGCGTTCACATAACGCAGACGTTTTTCACCTCGTGACCATTCCGCATAGAAAAATGTGGCGTACTTTGATTCATCGGTGACCTGGTGGAGGTGCTCGTTCAGCCTCGCACAGACCTCATTGGGCAGTTGCGTCACGGGCGTCACCGCGCGCAGAAAGGCTTGAAGGTTAGCCATGAGAATGGCTGCCGAGATGCCTTTGCCGCTTATGTCGGCGATTGCAAATGCCAATCGGCCGTCGGTGAGAGGCAGAACATCATAATAATCTCCGCTGATTCCCCTGGCGGGTATGCAGACGGCCGAAAACTCGAGGCCGTAAGTCCTGGGGAGCTGGCGGGGGAAGAGCGCCTGCTGAACTTGCAGGGCAAAGCTCAGCTCCGCTTCCTTGAGTGCGAGTTCGTGCCGGCTTGCCGCGAGCTCCATCCTGAACCGGTAGAGTGCGATCGCGAGCCCGGCCACGGTCGCTGTTCCACTGAAGGTGAGACCCCAGGCGACCAGGACGGACCCTCGAATCAAATCGTGGCCCAGATAGAGAAGCAGGCCGGCGATCAGGAGGAACAGGATGAGATAAGTCTTCTCGCGCATGGCCGCTCATGAGCTGGACTGATTTTCGAAGTTTACACTATCGAGTGGCGGGGGCAGAGAGAATCCGCAACTGCCGGCCCTCTGCAAGAGTTGTCGAAAAGCGGGAATATATAAGGGACCGCGCAAAAAAATAACTTCACAATTTGGCCAAAAAAAAGACCTGTGACGCCGGTCATCAGACCGGCGCGAGTTGCGGCGAGAGGCCGCGACCGGGTGGTTTGATGATCCCCCGCACACGAATACATTCCGAACCAAAATGCGACCTTATTGCTGCGTGGACCATGTGCAAGCGATCTGTCCACGCGTATAACGCCGGAGCTTATGCGTCTCGGGTTAGCCCCTGATCCCCGAACCCTGATCCCCGATTCAGGCGATAATGACAACGTTAGGTTTGTTCGCCATTTTTGGACCGCGAGGGACCTTTTTCAGTCCAAAGATCTCATCCAAGCTCATGGGCGGCTTGTCAAAGTGCCCTGCCTTCTCCCACTTGTTTGGGAAGAAGACCTTGACTCCACGGAATCGCAGGAAGGGATATACCTTGGAGTCGGTGATCTTATTGTATTTCGTGACCTTTATCGGCGGCTCGCCCAATCCATCCATGTTGATCACCAGGTCAACGTTGCTGTTGGCCTTGAGGGATTTCTTGTCTTGAATCATGAAAGGTACACCATCATGGACATTCGCGTCCCCGAACTGGTGAACGATCAGGATCTTCTTTGTCGCCAGCTTCTGCTCGCGGACGTAATCGTCGAGCATCGTTTGCACTTCGTTGATCTGTGAGGCTCGCACCGTGCCGATCGGAATCCCGGGCAACGGCTTGTCGTTGTAGACGTGAAACTCGGGATCGATTGCGACGTGAACGTTGTCGTACTTCAGGTAGCCCTTGTCGATCATCCGTTTCACCTGGGTCACAGGATTGGACTTGCCCAGCTGAGTGTCGAGTACCACGACCCAGCCT
>DASQID010000529.1:0-1892 GCA_035631775.1 Acidobacteriota bacterium | reverse complement strand
GAGGTAGTACGTTGTGTCGGGAAAGGGAGGTTTGGCAGCCGCTCGATTCAAATTGCTGACCGCCCTTCCGAAGTTGCCTTCTTCCAAATCGAGCCGTCCGAGGTAGTAGGAAATATTGGGATGGTCTCCAACTTCACTCCGCACTGATTCAAACTCGCGGCGCGCCTCCGAAAACTTGCGAGACTCAAACAGCGCGACTGCCATGGGGAATCGCGCCCGCAACGCCATGGTGGGGTCGAGGGCTAGCGCGGCTTTAAATTCGTCGACCGCGAGATCGTAGTTTTCCCCTTTCAGGGCCACATAGGCCTTGCCTACGTGCGCTTCAAGGTTGTCGTTTTGTTTTAACGCCCGGGCTTCTTGGCAGGCGGCTGGAGTTCTCCAGGTCGAGGCAAGCAGGAGGACTCCCAGCAATAAGCTGCTTCGTCTCCGAATCTGCGTGTTCCTCATATCGCGCCCTGGCTCCGGCGAACCGCCACGGGCACCATTATAGTTGCGGTCCCGGGTCGTTCAGTTGCCAGGATGCGCGACGCGACAAGTTGTCAGAGTCGCACCGGTTTGGCGTACAATGCCGCGCATGACGATCGTGCCCCAATGCTTTGCTTTCCTCTTGCTCACGGCGCTGGTTGGTCCTGCGGCGGCGCAGGATGTTCAGAAACTCGACCCTGCGCTCGATCAGATCGTGACACCCAAAACAGTCGCTGAGCGCGTGGCCGGCGGTTTCAATAAATGGACCGAGGGCCCGGTCTGGACGCGAGAAGACAGTCTGCTCTTCGCGGAGATTCCGGCGAACAATATCGTCCGCTGGGTTCCCGGCAAGGGTGCAAGCGTCTTTCTTCATCCTAGCGGATATAAAGGTTCGGATCCGTTCGGAGGTCCCGAGCCGGGCTCAAACGGGATGACACTCGACGCCGACGGCCGCGTGACGGTTGCGGGACATGCCGGTCGCAGCGTCTGGCGCTTCGAATCTGTAGACCCGAAGGCGCAGATCACGGTCCTCGCGGACAGCTATCACGGCAAGAAGCTTAGCAGCCCCAATGACCTCGTCTACAAGTCCGATGGTTCGCTCTACTTCACCGATCCTCCCTACGGCTTGCCGACTCAGGGCGACAGCGATCCAAAGAAGGAGCTGCAATTCAATGGTGTCTATCGGATTCCCGGCGCGCGTCAGCAGAAGCCCGGCGCACCACCCGACCGCGAGAAACTGCAGCTTGTGATAAAGGATCTTCCCAGGCCGAACGGTATCGCCTTTTCTCCCGACGAGAAGTTCTTGTACATCGCCGATTCCGGCAAGAAAGTCTGGTTGCGATATCGCGTGCAGCCCGATGGATCGGTTACCGACGGCGCCCTCTTTCTCGACCCCAGCTCCGACCGATCGCCGGGTGGTCCGGACGGCATCCGGGTCGATGCGAAAGGGAACCTGTATGGTTCCGGACCCGGAGGAGTCTGGATTATATCTCCGGAGGGAAAGCACCTCGGAACCATCAAGATTCCGGAGGTCGTCAGCAATGTCGCGTGGGGCGACAAGGACGGCAAGACGCTCTACATCACAGCCAGCACCAGCCTGTACCGGATCAAGTTGAATATCCCGGGCGTGAGGAACTAGTAGTCTCCTGGCCGGGCGAACCTCGACGATCCTCAATGCCGCTGTTAGCTTCAGTTCCACACGTGCGCTTCCGGGAGATACGGCTCTGAGTCGTCCAGAGATGAAGAGTCACTCCACCGGTCTTCGCCGACGCGAGTTTTTGAAGCGATGCTGCCAGGGTGCTTCCGCCGCCCTGCTTCCAGACAAACTGTGGGGCCGTGGTTTTCCATTTGCCCAACCCTCCGGCTCTGCGGGTACACTCGGAGAAGAGAGCGAGTTTCATCTCCATCCTCACTATCGGGCCCAGCGG
>DASQID010000528.1:0-15393 GCA_035631775.1 Acidobacteriota bacterium | reverse complement strand
CTCACACACACCAGGATAGGATGTGCTTGAACATCTGAGGTCAAATAATCCAGGACAACTGTGGTGGCTTCGTCAGCCCAGTGAAAATCGTGCAGCATGAGGATCGTCGGCTTGCCCGACAATCTGCGAACAATTTCCCTGGTAAGATGATCGCGAAACTGTCCCGCCGCAGTTTCCATCGACGGCTCGAACGACGGGAAACTAAGTACGCGCGCATTCTCTTCCAACCGAAACAAGGTGCTCCCCGGCTGTGATGCTTGGGCTTCGGCTTCAAAGCCTTCCGTCCGTGCCAGCACCTCACGGTATACCCGATAGGATCGTTCCTCCCCGGCTCGACAGCTTCCCTCCACCACCCTCCATCCCTCGAGCAGTGCCCAGACCTTCAGCTCTTCCATACTTCGACTCTTGCCTGATCCGCTCTCGCCGGTGATGAATATGGTCTTTCCCCTGCCGTTTTCACGTACCTGGCCCGCGCGCTCGCGCAAATACGCTGTTTCACGCTCTCGACCGACGAACCGACCTGCCGAGAAGTAACTCTCCAACGTGGCACCCGTCACGCCCGTGAAATCTTCTCCGCTCGCGACACTCATCAGACGGATCGCATCTTCAGCCGATGACGGCCGCCGCGCAGGATCCTTTTCCAATAAAGCCCTGAGCAGTTGAGCCAGTCCCCCACCACCCTCCAGCCGCTCAATCGGCCGCATGTCCACTAAGCCCTGCAATTGCTTCTGAATGAGAAAACCCGTGTCTTCATCTTCAAACGGCAGCCGCCGTGCAAGCAACTGATAGAAGAGAACGCCAATTGAATACAGATCCGAGCGCGGTCCAGCCTTCTTGCCCAGCAGGACCTCCGGTGCTGTGTAGGCCAGCGTCGCCGGCTCACTAGATCTCCGTGCTCCCTCGCGCCACACCGCAAGTCCGTAATCCAGCACTCTCAGATTCTCAGCCAAGGTCTCATGTGCGCCGAGCAATGCATTGGATGATTTGATATCTCCGTGGACTACTCCCCTCGCGTGAAGGAACTGAACGACTCTGCAGAGTACCACCATCAAACGGAGGATCTCCCTGGAGGTCCAGGACGCCGTCGCATTACTGAGATCAACGCCCTCCACGTACTCTTCCACCAGATAGGGCACATCGACGTCATCCAAAATGCCAAAATCCAGGATTCGCACCAGGTTTGGATGGCGAAGTCGGCTCAGAATAGAGAACTCTTCGCGAAGCGACTCAAGCTCAGGTCCAGCGGGCTTTCTCGATGTCAACAGCTTGACCGCGACTCGCGTACCCTCCTCCGCCTGGTCCCGCGAGAGATACACCGCACCGATTCCTCCGCGACCAAGAAGACACTCCACCCGATAGCGGTTCCCGATCACGGTTCCGGGTTTTAGGCTAACTGTGGCCATTGAATGCCTCGCAGCAAATCAGAACGCAGATCTGTGAAAGACAAGCTATCCTGTTCAGGCATGCTGTTGTGCAAGTCCTGTCTTAGCTGAAAGCCGACAGCGAGGATTCGGTAACAAGAAAAATGGACCTCCTCGGCCGCGGGGACCGGAGCCGATTGGCGGTAACCGAAAAGGTCAATCTCTTTGTGGCTTTTTTACATCCCAGGCTCCTCGCATGCGCCTCCTCTTGGGGCACCCACAGCTTTAACAGGCCGGGCTCGCCGCCTTGCGAAAGAGCCGATCCTCGCCGGGTGGGGGAAAAACGCATTCCGCTCGAGGTCTGCCGGAAACCCGCCCATTATAGGGCCTCAGTAAACCGCACGCAATCAAGCAACTGCAAAAACCCGGCTGCGCAGGCGAAGGGGTCCTCCGACATTGCCGTAGTTCTTGACAGTGAATCGGATTTACTCGAAACTGCGGCCATGCCTGTCCATCCTTCACCTGCCAAACTCGCTTTCCTTTGCCTGATCGCTATCGTTTCCACCTGGACCTTGGGAATTGCTCAGCAGACCGAGCCGGTGGAATACCTGCAGCTTCCCGACATCCAGGGAACTCGAGGCGGAAACCTCGTGGCTGCGGTCAACACGGATCCGGCCACCTTCAACCGCATGCTCACATCCATCCTCGCGCACACGATCATCGCCGAGAGACTCTCCGCCGACCTCGTGCACATCAACCGCGCCACCTTCGATCTCGAGCCCTCGCTCGCAAAATCGTGGGAGCCCGACAAGACCGGCAGGATCTATACCGTGAATCTGCGCCGCGGCGTCCGGTTCTCCGACGGCAGTCCCTTTACTGCCGACGACGTCCTCTTCACCTTCCAGGTCCTGCAGGACAGCCGGATCGAAACGGTCTTCGGCGGCCAGATAAAAGTGGACGGGGTCTTCCCCGCGGTCACAAAGATCGATGCGCACACCGTGAAAATCACCTTTTCGCGCCCCGTGGGGATGGGGCTGAGAATGCTCGACTCTATCCCGATTTTTTGCAGGAACAGCTCTCTCAAGGCCTATCAGGAAGGGAAGTTCGAGGCCGCCTGGGGTCCCTCCGCGCCGCCGCAGGAGATCGTGGGCCTGGGCGCGTTCCGGTTAAAGGAATTCAAACGAGGCGAGAGGGTCGTGCTCGAACGAAATCCCTTCTATTGGAAGAAGGACAAGGCCGGCCAAATCCTGCCCTACCTGGACAACATAACCTTTCTCATCATTCCCGACCGCAACGCGGAAGCTCTCAGGTTCAAGGCCGGCGACATCGACGTCATCGACCGTCTCAATGCCGAAAGCTATGCCGACCTGAGACGCAGTGAAGGGAGATACAGGCTGCAGGATCTCGGTCCGGGATTGCTGATCGAATTCCTCTGGTTCAACCTGAACCGCGGCGCGAACGCGGCGGGAAAGCCCTTCGTCGATCCTGAAAAGAGAGCCTTGTTCGAAAAAACGGAATTCCGCCGCGCTGTCTCGCACGCAATCGACCGGGACGGAATGGCCCGCTCGCTCTTCCTGGGATTGGGAACTTCCCAATATGGACCGATCAGTTCCGGCAACAAAGCCTGGTATCACGCCGGAATTCCACGCACCGAGTTCGATCCCTCGCGCGCCGATTCCCTGCTCAATCAGCTGGACCTCAAGGACACCGACGGCGACGGCGTCCGCGAATTCGGTCCCAATCACCAGCCTTTGGAATTCACTCTCCTGACCGCCCGCGGCAACACATCGCGGGAGAAGATGGCAGAGGTGATTCAACAGAACCTGGCGAAAGTAGGCATTCGGATGCAGGTGCAGTCGGTCCTGCCCAACGAACTGGGCGCAAGAGTGATGGAATCTTTTGATTATGAGGCGATCCTTTTCGGATTCACTCCAACCGATGTCGCCCCCGATCTGCAGGCGGACGTCTGGTACAGCAGCGGGGAACATCACTTCTGGTGTCCGAGACAGCCCAAGCCTTTGCGGCCGTGGGAAGCTCAGCTGGACCAACTGACGACCAAATTGATCCGGAGCATGTCTCCGACTATTCGGAAAGAGACCTTCGCTCAGATTCAGGATCTCTGGGCAAGGGAATGCCCGGGAATTCCAACGGTCGCGCCCAATATGCTGCCGGGTTGGAGCGCCAGAATCGGCAACGTGAGACCCTCGATAGTGGCACCTCATGTACTCTGGAATGCTGAAGTGTTGACAAAGAACCCACGAGCCGTCGCCGAACACAAATGATGCGCGGGCGGACTTGCGGCTGCACTGTATTTCCCTTGGGGTCCGGGTCGGAATAACATGGAGCGGCATAGCCGCAGCCAAATTGGGTCCGGCGTTCTTTCGCTTCTTCGCGCCTTTGCGGTGGCCCTTTAAAAGGCCACCGCAAAGACGCCAAGGCGCAAAGACAGGCGACAGTATCCTTGCTGAAACGGCAAGGATTTGAACGTTGGTAGTATGTACAGTTTGCTGCCGGCCCCCAGGCCCGAAGGGGCGCGGCGGCGGGCGCTCGCGCCAAAGTGCACATGTTATTTCGACGCGCACCCTTAGGCCTGTGAACGTACTCCTTTCACTTCTCAAGCGAAGCGTACAGCTGCTCCTGGTGGCCTTCCTTGTGACTTCGGCCACCTTTGCGCTGTCGTCGTGGATCCCGGGTGATTTTTTCAGTAAGCATTTTATGGATCCTGCCATGTCCCCGGAGTCGATAGCTCAACTTCGACACCGCTACGGCCTGGACCAGTCCGTCCCCGTACAGTACTTTCACTGGCTGGCCAATTCTCTGAGGCTGGATCTCGGATTCTCTCTCCTGTACCAACAGCCGGTGTTTTCCGTGGTTTTGGATGCCCTCAGAAAGACTCTGTGGCTGGGCATTCCAGCTCTCATACTCGGATTCGGCGGAGGTGTTGCGGTTGGCACCCTCCACGGGATGCACCGGAACCGCCCGTTTGGTCATTTCATGGATCTGGTGTCCAGCGTCGCGCTTTCGCTCCCATCGATTGTCCTCGGCATCTCCGCGCTGCTGTTTGCCGCGCATACCGGATGGTTCCCGCTGGGCAGTATGAGTTCCGTGGAAGGCCAACAGTCACTGTACTGGGGGTGGTTGATCGATCGCCTTCACCACCTGGCGCTGCCTGTCTGCTGTCTGAGCGTCCCGATATTCGCCTCCGTCGAGAGGATCCAATACACGGGGACGCGGGATTGTCTCGAGTCCCTGTTTCTGCGCTCCGCGCAGGCTCGCGGGCTGAGCGGTCGAAACATCTTCCTTCGCCACCTCCTGGTACCTTCCTTGAATCCCGTGCTTTCCACGTCGGGCCCCATACTCGGGGGCGTGTTGAGCGGAAGCCTCGTGCTCGAAATCATCTTTTCCTGGCCGGGACTGGGAAAAGTCACCTATGACGCGCTGTTCAACAACGATCTCTTTCTCATCCTCGGGTGCGTAGTCGCGAGCAGCGTCCTCCTCGTAGCAGGCAACCTGCTCGCGGATATCCTGCTTCTCGTCATGGACCCCCGTACGCGTGAGACAGCTCGAGGCTCAAACCCATGACAAGACACGGAGCGTCACCAAGACTGGCAAGGCTCCTGGCGGTGCTGTTGGCAACGATCGCCCTGTTCGGCGATTTCCTGTCCGTCAACCCACCGCAGACACAGAACCTCGACCGTTTCTATGGTCCGCCGTCCCGGATCCACTTCTTCGACTCGCAGGGCAGATTTCACTGGAGGCCGTTCCTGTATGAGTATGAACTTGTGAACCCTCTCGACGTTGTCTACCGGGAGCGCACGGACAAGGCCTATCCGCTCGAATTCATGATCCAGGGCTATCGCTATCGTTTCATGGGTTTGCTGCCGACCACGCGCCACCTGGTCGGCTGCCGTGAGGCCATGCACTTTTATCCGTTGGGAGCGGACGAGCTCGGTCGTGACGTCCTGGCGCGCCTTCTGGCAGGAGCGCGCATATCCCTCCTCGTGGTTTTCCTGGGACTTGCTCTCTATGCGCTG
This sequence comes from Acidobacteriota bacterium, assembly GCA_035631775.1. GTDB lineage: Bacteria > Acidobacteriota > UBA6911 > UBA6911 > UBA6911 > DASQID01. The sequence goes on along the minus strand of DASQID010000528.1, from coordinate 9,998 downwards.
CTGGGAGTGACGATAGGAATGCTCTCCGGCCTCGCCGGAGGCTGGCCAGATTCGCTGCTCATGCGCTTTTCCGAGTTCGTGCTGGCGCTCCCCGCGCTTTACCTCATACTTGCTTTGAGGGCTCTCCTGCCCGCAAAAATGGCCTTCTGGCAGACGCTGGTGTTGACGATCGGCACCATCGCCTCGGTGACGTGGCCGCCCATGGCGCGGGGAGTGCGCGGATTGATCCTTCAGCTGCGCCACTCGGCCTACGTTGAAGCGGCCCGCGCCCTCGGCAGCTCGAACTGGCAGATCATGAAGCGCCACATGCTCCCTGCTCTCGCGCCCTTCGCGCTGTCCCAGGCCGCCGTGGCAGCTCCGGTTTTCCTGCTCGGGGAGGTCGTGCTCTCCTACCTGGACGTGGGTTTCAACGATACAGCGGGCTCCTGGGGTGTCATGCTTCGAAACCTGAAGGAACCGAGGATCTTTACCGATTTCTGGTGGAATATGGCGCCGCTGGGGATGGTCTTTGTCACCCTCTACTGTTTGAACGCCTTCGGCGCGGGGGGCCGGGAGATAGACCTCGACTCACGGATCGTAAGGCTTTGATCTGCAGGCTCAACGTCCTGTCCTTCGCACCCCTGCCCACGCAATGAGGAACGAGGCATCCGTGCGCTATTAACCAAGCAGATCCAGCGTGTGCCGATCTATCTGCTGCTGTGTAGCCGTGACCTTGAGGTTGGAATCCAGTCCAAACCTCGCTTCTATAATGGTCACTATTTCAGTCGCGTAATCAACAGGAGAGCTTGAACCTGAATTGGTCACGGGCCCCACAAACGGCTGCGCCTGAACAGGAGGCACGGACGTGTTGTCAGAACGTGCTATAGAGTGTCCCAGGGCGATGTTCCGCGCTGCGCCATTCATCATCTGCTCGGCAGCATGAATCCCGCCCAGGGATACAGCATAAATGTCAGACATAGGGACCTCGATATCTCTCTTATCGACCGCCGCTCCTCCAGCGTTAGTATTTCCGCGTGTTTCTGGCGTGCTTTGTGTCCCTGCGGCGAGTATTCAAGGATAACGGCCACGGCACAAGGTACTCCCCGGAACACGATGAACCACCTGTCCGACTCGCAATCCGCCCCGACTGAATTGACCGGTGCGGCGCTTATGCCTTAAGCTTCCTCTCAGGTGTCTGCAACCGGACAGGAGAACCTGCTATTTTCGAACCTATCCGCGACAACCGTCCGACAAGCGTCAAGATCTGGAGCCTGGCCGCCAGCCTCTGTCTCAACGCCGTGACGCTCACAACGATAGTAATCGCCTTCGAGATCTCGTCGGTCCGAAGCGCCTCCAACCGCCTCCTGGCAGCGATGCGCGGTGAGCTGAGCCAGTACCGTATGGTGCTTCTGGTGCCCAGGCTTGCCGCGCCCGCACCCCCTGCGAAACAGAAGATGGTGCGCACTCGCAGAATCGAGGCGCCTAGGCCCCTGGCGGTACCAAACCCGCGCCTGCTGCGCCGTCTGGAGCCCTCTCTGGCTGAATTTGTCAACGATAATCCCGAGATCGAAAGCATTCTGACGCGCGAGATCGTAAGGGACGTAGACAATAAAGTCCTCGACGTCCATCGGCTGCTCGACAGGAGCAGCATCCGGGTAAGCTTCGAGATAAACGAGGCAGGACAGATCTCAGGTAGGAAAATTGATAAATCCTCGGGCGTGGCCTCGATAGATCATCTCGCGCTGGAACTTATCAAACTGCTCGACAAATATCAGATGTTGCGCGTCACCAAAGGAGTGGAGAAGGTATTCCTGCTGATAGACATCGACCGAACCGTCGAAGTCAGTCTGGAGGAGCAGGTTGCTGAATCCGCAGAATTGGACGTGGTTCGCAGGCAAGCTCAAAATATGCTTGCAATGGTGCGCTTTGCGCTGGTCAAAGAGGCGGCAGCGATTCTGTTAAACGATATCTCCATCACAACCGGAGACAACCGCGTGATAATCAGCAAGTCGTTTGAGAAGGAGGCCCTGACAGACTTCCTGATACGCTACTGCCTGGCTGACCAGCAAAAATGAAGGAAGGGTCAAGTCTCAGAAACAAACCTCAACCCAGGCATTCCCGAGCGAGAGCCAAACTCAACCTGACCCCATCTTCAAGAGTGAGAGCGGTGTTACTTCTTCGGCGGAACAACCGCATCCTTACAGGCCTTGGCGACGCGAAACTTCACCACGGTTTTCGCAGGAATCTTTATCGCCGCACCGGTCTGAGGATTCCGCCCCATGCGAGCCTTGCGCTGTGACTTAACAAGCTTGCCCAAGCCGGGAAGTACGAACTGCCCGATCTTCTTGGTCTCGCCCACCGCCGTTGCTGCGATTACATCGAGGATCTCGTTGGCGACTGCTTTTGTAATGCTGGCCTTTTCTGCTATCAACGAAACGAGCTGGCTCTTGGTCATCGGTTTCCCAGCCATGACAACCCTCCCTTGAGTGGATTTCCAGGATTAACACATCCAAGCAAACAAGACAGAGACATTTTGCGGATATTCTGCGAAAAAGCAATCACGAAGTTGAAAGAAAAAAGGCGAATTTACTACTTGTTTGCGCGATTGCCGCCATCCAGCTGCCACCGCGTCAATACGAGATTCTCTTCCTGCCAGACGGGACCGGAGCGAGGCAGGAGCCACTCGACGGGTTTGCAGCAATCGTAAAGGCGGAATATTATCGTCCGCTCCCAGTAGCTCCGGAACCTCACATAATCGCCGCCGCCTGGCCGAACCGTGAACACGGGGGCCGCAGGCAAGACCATTTCCGCGGGCCGCTCGGGAAAACTCTGACTGACAAACCAGATCGCCCCGCCATTCGACAGTGCCTGCTTCATCCGCTTCTGGAGCCGCTGCTCCCTCTCCGGATCCGTCATCGCCTCCCTCACAAGATCGTAGCGCGTGAGCGACTGGTGGGGCAGATCCGGCACAGTAGCCCACGACGCCTGCCCTCTGTAGTAGAGTTGGAAGCTTGGGTGCAGAAACCAGGGAGATATGATCACGAGATCCACTGGCTTTGCATTATCGTCGAGCGCCCTCGCCACGAGGTCGACATTCGAGTGTCGCAGCCGGACCCAGGACCAGGCCGGCCACGCCGTAACCAGCATCACGAACAAGGCCGTCACCGCACGGATTGACGGCCTGAGATCGCGCGTGAGCACTTCCAATCCCAGCCCAGCCAGCAGCAGGCCAGGCAGGAAGTAGCGAGGAAAAGTCGGTATACCCATCATCTGCACGAACAGAACCTGAGCAATCACACCTGTCGCTGCGGCGAGTGAGCTGTAGACATTCAGAGCGCCCTCCGGATTGTCCACGCCGCGATCGCAGATCCTCAACACGCTGTAAACGCCGAGCGACGCCGCCGCCAGCCACGCGATGAATGATGCCGCAGAGTGTGTATGGAGGTAGCCGCGCAGGTATTCTCCCCAGTTCACCTCGTAATGCAGGACGGAAATCCACTCGCGAGATTCCTGCAACGTGTGGATGTACGGCGCAAGAGAAAGGGATGCAAGAAAGCCCGGCAGCAAGATCCTCCAGAGCATGCCGCGCGAGTGGGACGCGAGAACCGCGATCCCCGCGCTGAGAGCGAGAGCTCCTATGAATATGGCCGCCGTATAGCCGGCTTGCACCGCCAAAACAGAGAAGATTGAAGCAACCATCAGCCACGATAGCGATGGCTTCAGCATCAACTTTGCATAGGCACAGTAGCTCCAAAGCACACAGAGAAGCCCGATGCCATAGGGACGAATGCTGTCTCCTTCCGAAATGAAGACAGGATCGATCGCCAGGAGTGCAAGCAATATCACCGGGAAACGTGATCCCAACATTCTCCCAACCTGCCAAAGTGAGACGAGCAGCGCTATTCCAACCGCAACTCCCATCATGCGGAGCGGACTTGTACTCGAAGAAGGAGATCCCGGAAGGAGAATCCGCAAGAGCGCCGCATATAAAGCCGGAAAGGAGTCATAGCGAAGCGATTCCCACAATCCGGTCCACGAGGCGGCTGCCGCCTGATTGACGCTGTTGGCTTCATCGCGCCAAAGCGCACCCGCCGAAACAAGGAAAAGTCCATGCAGCAGAAGGGCCCATAACAGAAGCGCGGCGGTGAGAGACTTGAGAGAGAACGAGGTCTTCGCTGCGTCCATGCTACCTGCGCCTCATGATGCAAGCAATAGCGGGCGTATAGCGTCGCAAGGAGCGGGTAACGAAGTGCAGATACGGCCCACCCGGCAGTAGGAATCGGTAGATTCCCCACCATTCCATCAGCCGAAGGCTCCCGCTTGCCAATTCCAGCCAGAATCGGCGTCCACGCTTGTGCACATGGGTTGGATCCCGATCGAGCAATCGAATGACTGGCCCCGTAGGCCCGTCGTAGACGGGCACGACAAACACCAACGCGCCGCCGGGAGCTAGGTTTCCACAGATCCACATCAACAATTCATCGAGTTCGACGACATGCTCCAACACATCCCAGGCAGTGACGACATCGAAGGGCCCGGCAAAAGGATGTTCCCCATGCACGGCGACGCCGAAGCGAATTGAGGGCGACCGCTCGGTCGCCCTCCGAATGGCATACTCACTGGCGTCCTCGCCATACTTCTCCCAGTTGCTGTCCAGATGCGACAGAAACAGACCGTAGGCACAGCCTACGTCCAGGATGCGCGGCCGGGATTGTTCCCCGACCGCTATTCTTGCGAGCCGGCTGTAATACTCCAGCTTGCGAGCGGGATTTTGATGCTCGTAGTCCCGATATTGGCCCTCAAAGTACGCCCGATCAAAGCTCATGTGCTTGCTTATGCACTACCGGCCTGAAGGTTCTTTCCTGCCTGCAAGGAACCCTCTCTTGAGAGCTCACCGCCAAAGCTCAAAGTGCGCCAACGAAGATCATGACTCACAATCCCAGCCTGCGCTTGAACAGGAGCACCAGCGTCCGATAGATGGTGCGCAGAACCCTCATTTTGCTTTTTCCGCTCTTGCGGTCGTAGCGCAGCACCAGCGGGACCTCCCCGAATCGAAGATGCATGCGGCTCAGTTTGAGGAGTATGTCGACCATGCACTGGAAACCTTCCTGATTGACAAGCTCCCGCCTGTAGCGCGATGTCGCCTCCCGCAGCACCGAAGCACGGTATGCGCGATACCCGCATGTGAAATCACGGACTCCCCTGATCGGGAACACCAGCCGGAAAAGAACCGAACCGGCATAGCTGAGAAACCGGCGGAGGAGAGGCACACCAATAACCTGTGCCCCTTTCCGATACCTGGACGCGATCAACACATCGAATCCCTGGTCGATCAGTGCCACCATGCCTGCGATTGCAGATGGAGCGTGTGTGTCGTCCGCATCCATCGTCACGATGACGTCATTGTCCTGGGCATGATCAATCGCATTCAGAAGACCGCTGCGCAGCGCGGCGCCGAGTCCGAGGTTCATCTGATGCTCGATCAGGGTAATCTCCAGGTAGCCACTCTGGTCTCGAACCACTTGCCCTGTGGAGTCACTGCTGCCGTCGTCCACGACAATCGCGTGCATGCGCATGCCAGATTCCCGTCCGGCCTTTTCGAGTGACTTGAGAACCGAACCCACGTTGGCCGCCTCGTTGTATGCCGGAAGCACGACATGCGTCGTTCGCACACCAGGAACGGCAGAAGAGCCTCCGTCCCTGTTCAGTTTTTCGACCTTCATCTCCACCGGATTATTCATAGGCCCGCAGATTCTACACTACTTTCCTCCACTCCTGGCGTCTCGACTATTAGCGGTGTCCTCTAAACCAATACCGGCTGAAGCCGGTAGGTTCAATGGAGACTGATAGTCGCCTGAAGTGTGCGGGCGTGGCCAGGCCGCGACGCCGTTCAGAGCCGCGAGCGTGAGCAAGCGGGTGGGGGGTTCGCGCCGATCCGCTCCCCAACGGTCGCGGCTCTGTAACCTCGATAGCCCAGTGAGGGCGTTGCCCCGGGCTGATATAATTACGTCCTTCGGCACTTCCGCTGACCACCTGAAAGGCGGTGAGCTTAGACCTGGCGACCTGGGTTAAAGAATTCCGACGAGACACAAACAGACGTAGCATGTGCCCATCGGCAATCAGTTTGGAATGCCAGTCTGAGTAGTATCATTGCTGCAGTGGGTGTGCGTCACGTTTGCAAAGCGGTCGCCAAGATCATGATGCTCTAAGCAGGCAACGACTTCGACACACCCGCCGACTCGAAGACGTTCATGTGGACCTAGCTCTATGCTGCGAATATTGATTCTCTTGCCAACCACAACGTACCGTGCGGGGGCATTTATCGCAGCCGCCCAGAAAATGGGGGTCAGCGTTGTCGCCGCTTCCGACAGGCCGAATACCATGTCCCGGCATCATCCCGGAGCATTCCTGACACTGAATTTCCGCGATCTCGAGAGCTGCGTCGGCGCGGTGCAGGAGTTTCACTCCAGGTATCCCATCAATGCCGTCATCCCCGTTGATGACGAGACGGCCGTCGCCGCGGCTGCCATCGGCGCGGCGCTTTCACTGAAGCACAACTCGATTGAATCCGCCCAGGCTGCGGGCGACAAATACAAGCTGGCAAGACTCCTCACGGAGCACACCATCCAGGCACCTCGCACGGTGCGTCATTCGATTCACGAGCTTCCGGAGGCTCTCGCCGGAAAGGCAACCTATCCCTGTGTCTTGAAGCCGCTCTTTCTCTCCGCAAGCCGGGGCGTGATTCGAGCGGATGACCCCATTGAGTTCGCCGCAGCCTGGAAACGGATCCTCGCAATTCTTCAATCCGGGGACATCAGGGCACGCGGGGGCGCTGCCGCGGAGTACCTGCTCGAGCAGGAGTTCGTACCAGGTTCGGAATTTGCCGTAGAGGGAATGCTCGACAACGGACTGCTCCGGATTCTGGCGTTCTTCGACAAGCCCGACCCGCTTGATGGACCTTTCTTTGAAGAGACGATCTACGTCACCCCGTCGCGCGCAGCGCGATCCGACCAATCAGCCATCACAGGCTGCGTTGCGGATGCGGCCCGAGCCATCGGCCTCCGGGAGGGACCGATTCACGCGGAGGTACGGCTCAACGGCCGCGGCCCCTGGCTCATCGAGATTGCCGCGCGATCGATCGGAGGGCTCTGCTCACGCACGCTGAAGTTCGGTACCGGGCTGACCCTCGAGGACCTGATTCTGCGACATGCCCTGGGATTGGACATCAGTGATGCCGGCCGTGAGAGCAAGGCCGCCGGGGTAATGATGATCCCGATTCACCACGGGGGAATTCTGGAGGAAGTGGCGGGAATAGAAGAAGCGCGCGCGGTGCCCGGAATCGAGGATGTGAACATAACCGCAAGGCCCGGGAACGCCCTTGTACCACTGCCTGAGGGCTCGAGTTATCTCGGATTTATCTTCAGCCGGGCGGAATGTCCCGAGGAGGCAGAAGCGGCACTTCGCCGCGCACATAAAAAGCTACGTTGCGTCATCCTGCCGGAGGGAAGTGCGAAGGATGAGGCACTGACTCCTTCGCAAGAGGCACCGGGCGCACAAAAGGCCTTGTCACCTCAGTGATCCCCCCAGATTGACGCTACTTGCTGGGCTGGTAGTAAGGATTGCGCCCCGCTGCATGATCGGTGGTATCGAGGATCTCGCCCACCTCGGGGATGAGTTCGCGAATGGACTTTTCGATCCCCATTTTCAGCGTGACATCCGCCGCTCCACATCCCTGGCAGCCTCCGCCGAGCCTCAGGTAGACGGAGTTCTTCTTCACATCGATGAGCTCGACCCACCCCCCATGCATTCCAACCGCCGGATTGATCTCACGATCCAAGAGTTGTTGAATCCGCCGGCGAATTTCCGATTCCGGCGGCAAAGAGTGGTCGTATTCCGAGTTGACGGCGGGATCGCCGGAGCGGATGTGCTCCCGGATTCGCGCGCCGATCTGCTTGCCGACCGCCGGCCAGGGATCAAATCCCGACTTCGTCACCGTGATCTGATTTTCCGCAATCAGAAGGCTCTCGACTTCAGGTACCTCGAAGAGCTTCTTTGCGAGGGGAGACAGCTTCGCCGCCTCTCTGTTGCCGAAATAGGCGGAGCCCCCGGGATAGATCGGCCGATCAACCGTGAACTTGCAGGTCGCCGGGTTGTTGCTCGGTTCGCCGATTATGGCTATCTCCTTTTCCACTGGTCTCTCCTTTTCTTGAAGGGTCAAGTGAAGTTAATCGACAAACCCTGGCATTGTCAATCGACGAGGGCTGCGCGCATGAATTAATTCACATTCCATGGAGCAGTCTGTCAGAGATTTCATGAACGACACCGAAGGCTTAGAATCGAAGGGACTAAGGGCTCGCGCAAGAATTAATTGGCATTTTGGCGCGAGCACCGTCGCTCCTGCGGCGCTCCTGGGGCGGGCAGATGCGAGGCGCCGCGACGCAGGCGATATCGGTGTATATCGTCGAGGAGCGGCAACAAAGCAGATGCCCGCCCGCCTCCGCGCCCTTTCAGGCTGCGGCCCGCAGGCCTGCAGCAAAGTGCCGAGTAATTCTTACGCGAGCCCTAAGTTCAAAGCGACTGACTTTTCCCCACGCGACAAGGGCTCCGGGCCCAACTGGCCCTCATTGGGTTCTGCTCAGCAAAACCACGGCTCTGTCAACCGCAACGGTTTGGCGGGTTGCTGCGGCAAGACCAGAGACTCAAGTTCGGGCTCACGTTCATCGCGTGACGATTCCGCCAGTTCCCTGATGCGGGCGAAAGTGAGCCTGGGATCCGTTCCTTCGGCGGCATCTTTCGACGCGAGCCTCGTGACATCCTGATGGAGTTTGTCCATGCGAGGATCCGGATGCGTCCACGGATGGCAAAAGTCCTGCGGCCGTATCGGTCCCAGGAAGGGGCGGAGGGCCGGCTGCGACAGGAGCAGTGATCCCGGCGGCACGAGGAGCCGCACTGCGTACTGGATGGGATCAATCGAGTCCAGCAGCTCTTCCCTCTCAACCAAATCCAAAACGTCGATGTAATCCTGCAGGCTCGTCCAAGGCGTGAACGACACAAAGGAGGGCCGCAGACTGATACCGGCCATCCGGACCATTCTCAGCACTTCAAGAAAATCGCGCCGCGTGTGTCCCTTCCCTAGGTTCGCCAGTACGTTATCACTCAGTGATTCGGCGGCGGAGACTATGAACAGGCAACCACGGCGAGCGAATTCAACCAACAGTTTTCCATGGCGAACGAGGTGTTCGATCTTGGCAGTGAAATCGAAAGTCACACGAGGGAACTCTTCATGCATTACTTGGACTATCCCCAGTGAATGCTTCGGTCCATTTAGAAAATCCGGATCGCCAAACGTGACGTGACGGATTCCCGTCTGCACTTGCCGGCGAATGTCCTCGAGCACGATCTCCCTCGGCACGACGAAGAACCGTCCTCCGTACAGCGGCGGGATCGGACAGTGCAGGCACAGGTGCCGGCAGCCCCGGCTAGCTTCAGTATATCCGGCCAGAAGCCGTCCGTGTGCAGTCTCCAGCCGTGCATACTTATACGGCGGAGGCAGGCCCGCCCGTTGCGGAATCGGGAACATCAGGCGCCTCAGGTAAGGCGGGGCAGTCCTGCCGCGCGTTGCAACACCTTCAACATCAGGCGGCCTGCTCTCGTGGAGCGCGCGAACGAGTTCCGTCAAGGGCTGTTCGTATTCTCCGCCGATGACGGAATTGGCAACGTTGCCCAGCAAATACTCCGCGTTCAGCAGCGCGTACAGACCAAAGAAACAAATGTGGCAATCGGGATTTGCCTGTCGCACGCCCAGCGCAGCGCGCAACCCCAGCCGGAGGGCGGTATGCATTGGCACGGACACACCGACAAAGGCGGCCCTCCTCGCCGTCTCCTCATCGAGCCCTTCGACTGCAAGGTCGAGGCACACGGGTGTGAAGCCGGCACGCTCCAGGAAGGCCGCCGGCAACGCCAGTCCCATGGGCTGGTGTCCCAATTCGTAGCAGGATATTAAGAGAATTGTTCCGTTC
>DASQID010000527.1:0-5820 GCA_035631775.1 Acidobacteriota bacterium | reverse complement strand
TTCGCCTCCGACAGTCGCGATCACGTCGCCGACGTCGAGCGGCAGCTACACGACGACATCCAGTCCCCTAAGCATTGGTGGAACAGCTTCCGATAACGTGGGTGTGACGCAGGTAACGTGGGCAAATAATCGTGGCGGGAGCGGCACCGCCACCGGGACAACCACGTGGTCCGCCTCGGGGATTGCTCTTTTGAGTGGATCCAATGTTATTACCGTCACAGCCGCGGATGCCGCCGGCAATACCGGAACGGCGAGTCTGACCGTCACCTACAATCCGTCGGACACCTCTCCTCCGACGGTCGCGATCACCTCGCCGACTTCCAGCGGCAGCTACACCACGTCATCCAGTCCGCTGAGTATCGGCGGGACTGCGTCGGATAATGTTGGGGTGACGCAGGTAACATGGGCGAACAATCGCGGCGGCAGCGGTACTGCCACCGGCACGACCTCGTGGTCGGTCTCGGGAATCGCCCTTCAGAGCGGATCGAACGTTATCACCGTTACCGCGCGCGACGCCGCGGGCAACTCAGGTACCGCCTCCCTCACCGTGACATACAATGCCTCGGACACCACGCCTCCCGTCATTTCTGCGGTTTCGGCGCGAGTGACTTCAACGACCGCGATCATTTCGTGGGAAACGAACGAGGCTGCAACTTCGCAGGTCGAGTATGGGACTGCCGCCACCTACGGAAGCACGACGGTGGCCGATCCCAATCTCGTCAGCTCGCATTCGCAGACCCTGACGGGTTTGACGCCGAAGACCGATTACCACTTCCGCGTAAAATCGGGTGATTCGGCCGGAAATGTTGCCGTGTCCGATGACCTTTCGTTCAAGACCAGCGCATCCGACGGTGCCGTAAAGCTCATTCTTTACTACCCGTCCATGTCCTCCTCGCGCCGCAGAAAGAACAAGGCGACTCTGGCCGACGATGAGTACACATCCATTGCGCTGACCAACCTCGACACCACTCCGGCCACAATCACCTTCACCGCCTTCGATGCCGATGGAGTGCAGCTCAGCGGAACCGGCATAACAAATCCTGTATCGAAGACATTGGATCCCGGCGCGCAGGTGCCCGTCATAGATTATCAACTCTTCGGCGATGCGATCATGGCTGTGGGTCCCCTCGGATGGATACAAGTCGATAGTACAACCTCGAAGCTCTCCGGCTTTTTTATGACCTTCGACAGCCAGTTGACCTACCTGGATGGAGCCGACATTTCATCCTCCCTGGTCAGTTCCTTTGTCCTCAGCGAAGTTACGGACAAGGATTTCACGGAGATTCTGTTTGCCAATCCAAACTCCGCCACCGCCTCGGTGAGGCTCGATCTGATAAGAGGCGACGGCTCGCTTCAGGCCTCGTCCCAGCAGACAATCAAGGCGGGAGGAGTCCTTTCCGCAGACCTCTTTACGGATGTGTTCGCCGGAGTCACGGCCGATGCGGGCGCCTATATCAGAGTAACTTCGTCCAAAGGCCTGATTGCTTATGAAACCACGGGCAAGGACTCGAAGGACATGGCCATACTCGCGGGTCAGGACATAAACGCCGGGGCGAGCCGGGTTTATTCTCCCCAGTACGCGGTTGGCGGGCCGTGGCGCACCACCATTTCGGTTGTGAATCTCGACGGGGTGTCCGGGACACTTACACTGAAACTGATTTCGGACAACGGACTGCAAATCGGCGCAAGCAAGTTCGTGAACATTGCCGGAGGAGGGAAGGTCAACATCTCGGACCAGTCATTCTTCGATGACTCGGTCTCCAATAATCCCGGGCAGGTCGTTCAGGGCTACGTCGAGATCACAGGGCTCGGCCTTCACTTGGCCGGCAGCGTGGTCTTCGGCGATGCCCTACAGGGTACGTTTACCTCGGCGCTGCCGTTGGTGGCAGCCCTCCAGAAATCGGTCATTTTCAGCCACGTAGCTTCCGATAGCACCTACTTCACCGGCCTCGCGATAGTGAACCCCAATGGCAGTAGTGCCGTGGCGACCGTCGATCTGTACGACTCCGATGGGAAGTTGCTGGCGAGCGATACCCGCACCATTCCCGCCATGTGGAGGACGTCCCGCCTGCTCACCCAGTACTTCCCCAGTCTGGCAGGGCAGAGCAGGACATCCGGATACTTCAAGGTGACGGTTGACAACGGAGCAGCCTGTTTTGCGTTGTTCGGCAAACAGGATCTTTCTGTTCTGTCGGCAATTCCCGGCCAGCCCATCCCTTAAGAGCAGGGATCAGGGGCCAGGGGTCAGGGGCCGGCTGAAGGCAGGGATCGGTGAAGGAATGGGGGGACGTTCCCCGTTTTTCGACGGACTCAGAGGCGCCAGAGCGTGACACCCTCGGGAACCTGCTTGCGCGGCAGCACATTCCGGACATCCGCGACGATACCCTCACCCCCTCGCAGCAACCCGGTTACCAGCTTCCAGGGATCGGTCTTGAACTGATTGTGTGACACTGCCAGTATCACCGCATTCGCCGGCTTCAACTCCTCGAATGGCACCAGCTTGATTCCGTACTCATGCTCGGCTTCTTCCGGATAGGCGAGAGGATCGTGCACCTGCACATCGAAGCTGTAGGACTTCAGCGCGTGGACTATATCGATGACACGCGAGTTGCGCAGATCGCTGACATTTTCCTTGAACGTGAACCCAAGGATCGTCACCGTCGGCCGCTTTCCATCGAACCCCAGCTCGCCCCGCGCGAGCGTCCGCTTGACCACTTCTTTGGCCACGAAAACGCCCATCCCGTCATTGATGCGCCGGCCGGACAGGATCACCTGAGGGATGTAGCCCAGCTGCTCGGCCTTGTGTGTCAGATAGTAAGGATCCACCCCGATGCAGTGCCCTCCGACCAGACCGGGCGCGAATTTGAGGAAGTTCCACTTCGTGCCCGCCGCCTCCAGAACGTCGTTCGTGTCGATGCCCATACGGTGAAAGATGATGGCAAGCTCGTTTATCAGCGCAATGTTCAGATCGCGCTGCGTGTTCTCGATCACCTTGGCGGCCTCGGCAACCTTGATCGATGCGGCTTTGTGCACGCCCGCCGTCACCACGGAAGCGTAGACCGAGGCTACGATTTCGAGCGTTTCCGCGTCCTGACCGGAGACGATTTTGAGAATCTTCGTGAAGGTGTGTTCGTGATCGCCGGGGTTGATCCGCTCCGGCGAGTACCCGACCTTGAAGTCCCGGCCGCACTTGAGCCCGGATACCTTCTCCAGGAGCGGCACGCAGATCTCCTCCGTCGCACCCGGGTAGACGGTGGACTCATAGACAATGATTGAACCGGGGCGGAGGTTGCCCCCTACGGTCTCGGAGGCCCTGGCGAGGGGCCCCAGGTCCGGCCGCTTGGCTATGTCGATCGGGGTCGGCACCGCCACGATGTGAAAGTCGGCGTCGCGCAGCCGAGCCGGGTCCGTGGTGTATTCCGCCTTCCCACCCTCGAAATCGCACTTGCAGACGTCCCGGTTGCGGTCGTACCCGGCCTTAAGTTCCTCGATGCGGGTCTTGTTTACGTCGAACGCGATGACGTGTTCTTTCCTGCCGAAGGCGACGGCTATGGGCAACCCCACATAGCCGAGCCCCACGATGGATACCTTGCGATTATGGCTCATGATTGCTCCTCCCATTCGGCATCGATAGATATCACAGAATCGTTTCTCCGGACAACCGCAACCGTGCCTGGGGTCTGATGAACCCAGGCACAGGATTGCGTGGCCAGCAGAATTGGGCTATCAGAATTGGTCCGATCGGTCGATGCGCGGAAATACCTGAAAATGTAGCTTATGCGGCATGGAACTGGAACGGAGACATAAGCCTCGTCTCTACGATCCCATCCCAGTAAAAGTCCGCGGCGCCGGACCGGATGGAAAGCGCTTCGAGTTCGACACCATCGCAAAGGATATCTCTGCCGGTGGTCTCTGCGCGCCCGCACCAGGCATTATCAGGGCTGGAGAAGAACTCACCTTCCACATCCGCTTCTCTCTTGCGCCTGGCCGGCAGACCCAGGCGCCTACCGTCTCGGCAAGGGGCACGGTCCTTCGCTCGGAGGAAATGCCCGACGGCAGCTCGCGATTCGCAGTAGCATTCAACCTCCGCCGCGTCCTCTGAAAAACGGTGAAAAACGGGGACGCTCCCCAGATTTCTAGTCAAATAGTGGACGATGGCAAGAGCTCGACTGGAAATTAGGGGAGCGTCCCCGTTTTTCTCGCAATTTCTTTATCTTGGCAATGCGGCGAGGCCGTTGCGGTAGGCGTATATGAGGAGCTCTAGCCGGTCGGCAACTTCGAGCTTCGAATAGATTGACGTGAGATGGTGGTGCACCGTTATGTCGCTGATGAAAAGGCGCTCGGCAATCTGCTTGTTCTTCAGCCCCTCCCCGACCAGCGTGATCACTTCGCGCTCGCGGCCGGTAAGCGATGCGATCTTCATCTCCTCGGGATCCTGCTTCCGGGCTCGATTGCGGGGAGACATCTCGCGCAGGACGGAGGCCGTCATGGAACGATCCAGCCAGGCCTCTCCCGCGTGAATCTTTTCGATGGCCTTGACCAGGACTTCCGCCGGCTTGTCCTTCGACAGAACACCGATGGCGCCCAGGCACACGGCGCGCCGATGCAATTCAGGGTCGTTCGATCCGGTCAGTACCAGCACGCTCATCGCCTCCGCCAGGGAGCACAGCTCCGGGAGGACATCCAGATTCTGACCGTCGTCGGGTTCCACGCCGAGCAGCGTGATGTCCGGCTGTTCGCGCTTGACGAGCACCAACGCTTCCGGCAGCGCGGCCGCCTCGCCCACCACCTCGAATCCCGGCTGCTTGGTGAGAAGCACACGGAGGCCGGCTCGAAAGAGTTCATGTTGATCGACTACGACAATGCGCACCAATGGCATAGCCGAGCTGGGCATCTCGCTTCTCATAATCTCTCCGCTTTGGCCTACTTATCGGCGCGCCGGAGTCTACGATTAGCAGTTTTCGGCCAGGGCTATGGTCAGCTGTGGCCTGAAAAAATGGGGACGCTCCCCTGATTTGATTAAGGTAAACCACCGCCTCTGGCGGTGAGACTCGAAAGGGCTTTGCCGTTCCGGCGTTGGTTGGGCAAGATGAGACATGGAAATGCAGGGATCAACCATAACAGTAAGCCCGCGCCCTGGAAGGGCGCACAGCCAATAGCCCCGGGCAAGCGAAGCGCGCAGCCCGGGGTTGGGAATGGAGGAAGTCGAGAGCCCTGGAAGGGCGACAGAAAGGGCGGTCGTGTTCAGGAGTTCTGTCGCCCCTTCCGGGGCTTTGGTCGAGTGGGACGAGAAACCCCGGGCTGCGCTGCGCTTGCCCGGGGCTACTGGCTTGCCCCCCTCCGGGGGGCTTCGTCAAGCCACCCGCTCTGCGGGTGGTAGCTGACCTCCAGTCAAATAGAGGGGAATGGCAGAAATTCGACTGGAAATCAGGGGAGCGTCCCCATTTTTTTACTTGGCGGAGGCGAAGGCGGGGGCTAGAGGAATCGTGAAGGGCCCCACTGGCTTGTGCGTGGTTTCGTCGGTCAGTTCCGGAATCAGCAGCGTGCTCCCCTCGAACAAGTTCTTTTTCGGCTCGTCGGTATAAAAGAATACAAAGCCGTCAGACACGGTGCCCGGGTCGATCTGACGGTTGGTGAGCTCCTTACCAGTAAAGTCGAGGAGCGGCGAGCCGGTCTTCGTCGAGGTTGTCTGATCATGCGACTTCATCTTGGGTAGCCTGCTTACGAACCCGGCCTTGATCACGTCCTGGACGACAATGGTCGCAGATGTGGTGTAGAACTGCTGCCCCGAACCGGTCTGGAGCAGGATGTTTCTGACAC
>DASQID010000526.1:0-5523 GCA_035631775.1 Acidobacteriota bacterium | reverse complement strand
GGGGGCGGCAACGGGGGGGGCTGATGACCCCCCGCACATGACCACATACTGAGGATACTAGCTTCTCCATCATGGACCGGGCCGCCTCTCTCGTATAGAATCCTGCAGTTGAATAAGAGGGAGTGACGAGTCAGCGGCACTCGTATTTTTTTCCCATTGCGGAGATCTCAATGTACCTTGCACCTTTGAAGCACTTGCCATCCAGTCTGGTTCTGATACTTCTGGCCGGATTGATCATATCGATCGTGGTCGGACAAGAAAAGAAGATCAACGTGATCGCCTTCGGCGCGCATCCGGACGATTGCGACCTGGGAGCGGGAGGGATCGCGTCAAAATATGCCGCACAGGGCCACCGGGTGCGGTTCGTCTCCGTCACCAATGGAGATGCGGGTCATCAGAGCCAAGGGGGTGGCGCGCTTGCCGCGCGTCGGAGGGCCGAGGCTAAGGAAGCCGGGCGTCGGGTAGGTATCGAATACATCACGCTCGACAACCACGACGGCGAACTACTGCCCACTCTTCCGGTTCGGGAGCAGATCATCCGTCAGATGCGGCAATGGAATGCAGACGTCGTAATTGCGCCGCGTCCAAACGATTATCATCCGGACCACCGCTACACCGGCGTCCTGGTTCAGGATGCCGCGTACATGGTGACCGTACCCAACATCTGTCCCGACACCCCGGCATTGAGGAAAAATCCCGTCTTCATGTACTTCCAGGATCAGTTCAAGAAGCCTGCGCCATTTTCACCCGATCTCGCAGTCTCCATAGACGACGTAGTCGAGAAGAAATTCGACATGTTCGATGCTCATGTCTCGCAGATGTACGAATGGCTTCCCTGGCACGATGGATACCTGGACCAGGTACCCAAGGATCCTAAAGCGAGGAAGGAGTGGCTGCACAAGCAGTGGGCGGGAACTGTGGAAGTCAGCCCCGCCATCCGTGAGGCGCTGGTCAAGTGGTACGGGCCAGAGAGAGCCAAAGCGATCAAATACGCCGAGGCATTTGAGATTTGCGAGTACGGCATGCAGCCGACCCGGGAGGATCTGCGCCGGCTGTTTCCGTTTTTTCCCGACGGCAAATAAAGTAATCAGTATCGGGTCTTGAGAATTTGATGTAGCACCCTCCGGCCACGGTGCGGATGCTATCGGTGGCAAAATGAGATTCTCAGGACCTGACCCTCAGTCCCGTCTCAGGCAGGCTTGTAGGAAATGACTGCACGCATATACTGGGCACGCTCGAAGGCAGTCGGATCCGAACAGTATTTCTGGCTCATGCTTCCCTGCATCTGACGCACCGACTGATAATCGTGTTCCTCCATCCATTCGCACATGCCGTTCTCGATCTCACGGATGTATTCGATCCCCTTCTTGAAGAGTACCGAACAAAGCATCGTGACGTCTGCCCCGGCCATCAGCATCTTTAGGACGTCGTGTGCCGAGTGGATGCCGCTCGTGCCCGCCAGGTCCGCTTTCACGCGATCGTACAAAATGGCAATCCAGCGAAGCGGCAGCCTCATGGCCTGTGGGGTGCTCAGGTTGACGTTCGGCCGAACCTCAAGGGTCTCGAGATCCATGTCCGGCTGATAGAAGCGGTTGAAAAGGACCAAGGCATTGATACCGGTCTGATCCAGCTTCTTAGCCATGTTCGCCATGTTGCTGAAGAAGGGACTCAGCTTCAAGGCAATCGGGATACTGACCACCGACTTGACTGCCTTAACAATCTCGATGTAGACCTCCTCAACCTCCGCGGCGCTCTTATCCATGTCCGTGGGAATGTGATAGACATTTAGTTCGAGCGCGTCCGCCCCGGCTTGCTGCATCTTCCGCGCGTAGTCAATCCAGCTGCCGATGGACGTTCCATTGAGACTGGCAATCACCGGGATGCGCAGGGCGCTTTTGACCTTCCTGATGTGATTGAGATACTCGTCCGGTCCGGCAGCAAATTCTTTGGCTTCGGGAAAGAAGCTCAGCGCCTCGGCAAAGCTGTCGGTCCCGTACATAAGGTGATGTTGCAGGGATTCCTGCTCTCGCAACAGCTGCTCTTCGAAGAGTGAATGAATGACGACAGCGGCGGCGCCGGCATCTTCCATGCGTTTAATATTGTCGAGGTCGTCGGACAACGGTGACGCAGAAGGCACCAGAGGAGTGCGGAGGTTCAGACCAAGATACCTGGTTGTCAAATCCATTATGATTTCTCCCTTTTAAGTAAAATTAGGCCGAATCTATTCCGAGATTCTCTTTCCTTTCTCCAATGTGATACGGCAGAATTCGATTCGTGTCCAGCCCCTTTTGGACTAAGTCGTCAGTCAGTCGCGCGCTCCATGCAAAAAAACTAACATCATAATTAGGCTGAAAGAAGCGTCCAGTGGCGCCGGTCATCAGACCGGCGCGCGTCGCGGCCGTAGGCCGCAACCGAGGGATCTGATGCCCTCCCGCACAGGAATACATTCGGAGCCCGCAGGCCCGCTGGCTTTGTTGCTCGCTCCTCACATACCACCCCGGGTATAGCTCGTCGCTCGCGCCTCGCCAGCGGGCCTGGGGGCCTGCAGCAGAATGTGAAGTTATTCTTGAGCGAGCCCTTAGTGTCGGAGATTGAGCTCGGCCCTGATCAGACCCTCTTCCATGGAGTACTTCCGGCTGAAGCCAAGTCTCTCGCAAATACGCAGCATGTGACGGTTATCAGGGTGGATATTGCCCGTAATGCGGTCCAGGCCTTCCTCACAGCCGACATGAACCAAGCGGCGCAGCAGCTCCGTCCCGAGCCCGCAGCGCTGACACTTGTCGCTGACGAGCACGGCAAATTCCGCCTCCTTGTTTCCATGCGACTGTATCAGCCGTCCGACGCCCAGGATTTCCTGTGCATCCGTTTGGGAATCCTTCCAGTCCGCGACCAGGGCTATCTCACGCGAGTAGTCGATGAAACAGATCCGAATCAGCCGTTCGTGAGCAACCCTCTGGGTAAGCCGCATCGGATGGAAGTAGCGGAAGAACACGCTCCTATCCGAGAGGGTTTCATGGAAGGCAATCATGAGCGGCTCGTCCTCGGGCCGGATTGGACGAATGACAACGTCGAGACCGTTGTTCATTGTCCAGGGGGCGACGTACTGGGAAGGGTAGGGACGAATAGAAAGCTTGGGCAATGATTCTTCGGAGACCTCCGGTCCGTGGACGACGATGCGCGCATCCAGCGCTATCTGTTTCCCGGCCGCGAGCAGCAGCGGATTGATGTCGACCTCCTTGATCCAATGCTGCTCGATAACAAGCTGGCTGAACATTACCAGCAACCGTTCGAGTGCCGGCAGGTCCACCGGCGGCATCCCGCGGATTCCTTTGAGCGCAGCGAACACCCGCGTCTGTTCCATCATCCTGCGAGCCAGTGTCGTGTTGAGTGGCGGGAGCGCGAGCGCCCGGTCCTTGTACGCCTCAACCAGCTTGCCGCCGGACCCAACCATAAGCACAGGCCCAAACTGCGCATCCAGACTACTGCCCACGATGAGCTCAAGTCCGCCATTCGAAATCATCGGCTGTACAGTCACGCCCAGGAAGTGCTCGGCCCCGGCCATGTCGGTGACGGATTCGCAGATCGCCTGATACGCTTTCCGGACCGCTGTTGGGCTCCAAAGATTCAGCCACACTCCACCGACATCGGACTTGTGGGTGAGGGTCTCCGAGTAGAGCTTGAGAACGACGGGGTACCCAAACTCATCCGCCGCCATAACCGCCGCCTGTTCACTCAAGGCTACCCGGGTCTCAACAACCGGAATGCTGTAACACGAGAGCACCTTTTTTGATTCGACTTCGCTCAGGATGGTGCGCCCCGCGAGTCGGGCCCGCCGGATAAGATCCCCTGCAAGAGCCCGGTCCCCGGCATGTTCCAGGGGGTCCGGCACTATGGGTGTCTCGTAGAGACCGTTCAAGTTGTAGCTGTAGCGCCACATCAAAGTGAAAGCGCGTGCAGCCGTGTCGGGGTGTGCAAAAGTCGGTATGTTGGCGCGATTGAGGATCTTTTCACCTGCCGCGATTTCAGCCCCTCCCATCCAGCTTGCGAGGATGGGTTTGCCGTCAAGTTTGGCAAACGGCCTGAGCTGCTCCGCCGTTCGCCCCGGATCGGTCATGGCTTGCGGAGCCAGCACTACCAGCAGGCCATCGCTCTGTGGATCCCGGGTCAAGATCTCCACGGCTTTGGCGAACCGCTCCGGAGGCGCATCTCCGAGGATGTCCACGGGATTGCCGTGGCTCCAATGTCGAGGCAGAAGTTCATCG
Source organism: Acidobacteriota bacterium (assembly GCA_035631775.1). Taxonomy (GTDB): domain Bacteria; phylum Acidobacteriota; class UBA6911; order UBA6911; family UBA6911; genus DASQID01. The sequence goes on along the minus strand of DASQID010000526.1, from coordinate 1,261 downwards.
AGAGCCTGCATTGTGTCAGGGGAAAGTTCCGCCAACTCGCCACCGTGACTGATCAGCGCATCGGTTGCGATCACGCCGGGCCCTCCGGCATTGGTCAGTATGGTCAGGTGCGGTCCTTTGGGTCGAGGCTGCTTGGCAAGGACTTCGGCCATGTGGAAGAGTTCCCCGATCGTATGCACACGCAACACGCCGCTCCTCCGGAAAGCCGCATCCAGCACAGCGTCGTTCCCGCTGAGCGAACCAGTGTGTGACGCAGCTGCCCTGGCTGCAACCTCCGTCCGGCCGGCCTTCATTACGATGATGGGCTTGGCAAGCGCAACTTCGCGAGCGGCGGAGAGAAACGAGCGTGCATCTCCGACGGATTCCATGTAGATCACGATGCTGCGGGTCTTGGGATCGTCCCCAAGGTAGTCGATCAAGTCTCCCCATCCCACGTCGAGCATGGAGCCGATCGAAACAAAATGACTGAAACCTACCATCTCTTGGTGGCTCCAATCGAGGATCGCCGCACAGAGAGCACCGCTTTGACTGATAAAGCCCACATTGCCGGGACGAGCCATCGCACCCGCGCAGGTCGCGTGCAATCCGGTCACAGGGCTCATGACGCCGCCGCTGTTGGGGCCGATCACGCGCAGGCCGCTGCGGCCGGCTTGCTCGAGAATCTGCTGCTCCCGCGTCACACCCTCGGGGCCGCATTCCTTAAATCCCTCCGAGAGAATGATCGCGCCGCGGACACCGGCCGCTGCACACTCAGCCACGATTCCCGGCACGATCTCGGCAGGCGTTGCTATGACGGCCAGATCCACCTTCTCCGGCACTACCGACACGTTGGAGTAAGCTTTGATGCCAAGAACGCTCGATCGCTTGGGATTTACCGGGTAGACCGTGCCGCCAAAGGGGTGGCTGACGAGATTCCAGAGAACGGTCCTCCCCGCGCTTCCGGGAGTCTCGGTTGCGCCAATTACAGCCACTGTCTGCGGCGCAAAGAAGACATTCAGAGCCTGGTTCCTCCGCCCTAACATGTCAGGCGCGTATTCCTCGAGCGCCGGCGAGGGCTTCGTCCGAGCGTTGTTCCCCTGGCCTGGTTCGGTCATGTGAATTTTCCGAGATGACGGGGCATGAAAATTTCATTTCGCCGCCGATTGCTCTAGGAGCCTGTCCGAGAATTCGGAGGGGTCGCGCGCATGGGGCTTGCACGGCGAGCGCAAGGCGCGAGGAGGAGGCGATGTCGGTGTACATCGTTGACGACGAGCAACGCAGC
>DASQID010000525.1:0-6650 GCA_035631775.1 Acidobacteriota bacterium | reverse complement strand
AATCAGGAATAGTGCGGGCCATATTTTTGACGACTTGATGAGCGGCTCCAAAAACATATTTCAAGACCTGCTCCGCACATTTGAAATGGTTTTTTTGGCCCCGATCAGACTGGCTTTTCAAAATTTAGCGCAATGGCTCTTCACGGGCCAGAAGCCGGCAGGGGGAATCTTCGGTGGCATGATAGGCGGCGGAGGGCGCGGTCGGCGGGGGCGTCATGGGCGCGTCTGCGGGCTTCGCACTCGGCACACAAATCGGTGCCATTGGCGGACCTCTGGGCATGGCGATAGGCGCGGCGGTGGGTGCTCTCGCCGGTTCACTTGTCGGTCTCTTCGGCGGCGGAGCTCTCGCGCGGCAACGGGAAGCGGAACACCGCGCGGCCGTGCAGGCCGGTTACATGGCCGAATCGCTGCAGAGCCAGACCTACACCACGGGATTCGGCTACGAGGGCAATGTGGACATCGAGCGCGGCCTCATGGGGAATCTGCAGGCGCGCCGGGCGGTCACCGTCAACATCAATAATCCCCAATTTCTCGACGCCTCCGGGGTGGAGAAGATTGCCCCGTCCCTGCAAAAAGCCATGAGCAGATGGCTATTCACGGGCGGAAATTCTTTAAGTGACGATATCGCATGGGCCGGTGGGAGACTGTGAAAGCGACATATATCGGTCCAGGCCTTCCGGCTGCCGGCGCGTGGCCGGCATGGGTTCATGCCCCGATCCGGACGGGGACGTTGCCGGACGTCAGATCCCGGATCCGGCTGGCAGCGAGCCGGACTCCACAATCGCTGCGAACCGCGTAGGCGGGAGCTCTACCAGGCTCCCGCCGAAACTCTCTTCCGTTCACCGAGGTAATTATGGCCAGCGCAGCACCTGTGAGCACAGTTGAAGTCATTAACACCCCGAGTATACAACCGCAGAGTATACCGCTTGGTGTTAACGAATTCCGAGGCCTTGCCCTGAAATACGGCATGGGCTCTGACCAGAATGACATCTTCCTACCCGGTTCGGTAGCTTGCCAGGGATTGACTGTGCCCTTGTTCTTTTCCCACCAAATACCGATCGGCCTCGCAGTTCTGAACGAATCGAAACGCGGTGTTGAGTGCCGCGGCCGCATCATGGGCTCAAGACTTGTCGGAATCTCCGTTCTCAGGGTGTTGGAGGCGGGGCAGCTGCGCGGCCTATGTCTCACATCCCGGGGCGAGGAAAGCTTCATGTTGCAAAGCCCCATAGGTCCGGTGAAGGTGATCACGAAGGCGGTTCCCTATAACCTGTCGATCGTCATTGCCTCTGGGATCCTGGGATGCGATATCGAGGAAATGGGGCCGATTAGTTCAGCCGAAAACGCCTGGGATCAGATGATGCTGGCAGGCGGTTTCCTGCAAAAACTTCAGTTCGACCAGGCGTTAACATGGGCGGCGTTTGCCAAACAATTTCTAAAACAGGAGGAAGGCGACTATGAAAGTTGGATCCGCTCCGTTTCAATCTGACATCGAGGGGGCGAAAGAAATATCGGGTCTGACCATACCCAGGGCCGAAATCCCGGAATTGGCTCAGTCTCTCGGTGACAGTCTCGCGAAATTGGCGGCGAAATTGGCGATGCTGGGAAGTACCATCGAAACGTCGGCCTCTGGCCAAAGAATTGTGATGAACTCCAGCAACATCACATCCCACGACGCCTCGAATCCACGGGGCCGCATGGACGTTGACGGCATTTTCTACGGCAACGAATACCGCGGCGACCTGCTCCTAAGTTCCGGCGTCCGCCCCCGCATCGACATGAGCACGGGCGATCATATCGGGCTCTATGGCGGCGGCGCGCCTGGAGTGCTTGTGATCCTCAGCTCTGGCCTTGCGCGTCTTTGTGCAACCGAGAACGTCTTGAGCAACGCGGATCTGTCCCTGGAGAGTTTCAAGACAACCGATGCGGTGATCGTCAAGCGGTCTACTACCGAGATTGCCCGATTCAATTCGTCTGGTCTCGTGATGAAAGAGGGCGCGATCGACTGCCAGACAAACGCAGTCAAGTTCAAGCCACGAAAGGCCGGATCCGGCAGCAACCCGACGACGAGCGATATTGCCTCCGGCGAAGCCGCTCTCTGGTGGGCCGCCGATGGTGTCGGCCTCTGGTACAACGACGCCGGCACGATGCGGCACGTGGTTCTGTCTTGAGGGTAGCGTCGTCCACCAGAATGCCAAGCGCGCCACACGCGGGCAGGAATTTTGCAGGGATCGGGAAACAGGACATGCAGGGATAGCGACCCCTGGCAAGATCGCGCGTCCTGGGGCTTCTCAGCGCGAAGGTTTTTCGGAGGGGACCATGCGAAAAGCAAAATTCGTCGATTCTGCGATCGCCGGCCTTTGCTACCTGCTCATCTTGACGGGCCTGGCAATCGTCGGGATCGGATTGCTGAAGTAGACCTTCTGAAAAGTTTTCAGGAAGTCTCACCCGCGCGCGAGGAGTGACCATGAAGGCGGTAAGGTACCGGGCGACCCTCGTGGAGGTTTGCGCTGGTCCTGGGGAAATCCACCGCGAAGATTTCTCCCCCGCGCGCGTAGAATGACCTGACAAAAAGGTCAGTAAAATTACAGACCTAAATGAACAAGGAAACGCCGGTTTTTGAATCGGTCACACCTCGCACCGATCAATGCTGCCTGTGCGACAGCCGGCAGGGACCTTTCATCACAGAGGAGAGACCGACAGGCCGAAACTTCAGCCGGCAGAGTTGGCACTATTGCGGGTTTTGTTGGCAGCAGGTGTATACAAGTGAACACCTGGACCAGACGCACTTGCTCATCGGCATCCTGGTCGACCTGGTGGTAGAGAAGATGGTCGAGGCGAATTCTGTTGACAGCGGTGTAACGGTGTGCAAAATTACACAGCATGAAACGATTAACCGTGAAGATTCCCGACGAACTCCACACACAGTTCAAGGTGATTGCCGCCTTGGAGCAGAAGGACATGACAGAAATCGTTCTTCGTCTGGTGAGAGAGTACGTCGAGAAGGCTCAAAAGAAACCGAAGAAGTGAACCGCAGAGCGGATCCGAAGTATCGGCAAGGATACCTCGGACCCTAGCCCTGCTCCATGAAAGGAAGTTTCATGAGCAAAGCTAAAACCATTGTATCCAAACCCGCCACACCCGCAACCGCAAAACCGGACCTCGAAAGCGCTGCCAAGCAAGCCGCATCACTTTTGAAGCAAGTCAAGGGGATGCGTCTATTCGTCATTGCCGTTAGCGAACAGCGCCAGGACATCGTTGATTTCGAAGACATGTGTTGGGCTCTCGATTACTCGCTGGAGGTGACTGAAGAGTCGGTCATAGGACTCCAGAAGATGCTATCGGCGGAAGGCGGTGCGAAGTGAGAAAACCCAAACCTATCGCAGCGCCAACTATCGCCGTCGCGGACGCATGGGCCAAAGCCTATGACCTCGCACAAGGCTTGAGCGAGATCTTCTACTGCGCTGCCTGCTCCGATGAAGGGCTCAGCAAGGAGGCTGCTATCGCCCTGCAGGTGACAGGGGATCGGCTTGTGGAGGAGATGAAGATCGTAAACGGGTTTTTCTGCGAGATGGAGTAACGAAATTCAACCGGGGCCGGGCAACCGGCCCCTGGAGGGTTCGAATGCGAAAACGGACGCTTCACCGTCATCATCCGGGATATAAGGACGCTGATCCGTGTCCTGCCTGTGAAGCCGACAAGGGTTTTGCGAGTGCTCAGCGCTATCTGGTTGAGGGTTTTAAGGGCCTTCTCGCCATAGACCCAAATCGATTGGAATATGAAGACCGGATCCGGCACAAAAGGGTTTTGGCGCGCGTCAAAAAGGCACTTACGATCGCTTCGGGGCCAGCAATTGTTGAAAGACTCACTCGAAAGTATATTCGGATGCCGTCAACTCGGCTTATGTAGGAGGACCTATGACGCGCGGCCATCTTCGCGAAATTGAAAAGGCAACGGTAAAACTAACAAAAAAGCGTGGACAGGGAGTCTTGGTGAAGGGCAACTGTATCCTGACGGCTGCCCACTGCATTACCTATTCGGGCAATGGGGAAATGGCTTTGGGCGACTACTTCACGGAAGATATTCAGACTCAGCGCGGAGCTTTTAAGGCCAGTCCCTTAGCTGTCGAGCCGGTCAGTGACATAGCCGTGCTCGGGGCGGTAGATGGCCAGGCCACCGAAGAATTTTTCCAGGAATGGTGTCGATTTGAGGATTTCTGTGAGAAGACGAAGCCCGTCGAACTATGTCCTGCGAAGTACTATAAGCCGGGCCAGTCCTTCAAAATTTGGATTCTCACTCACACAGGAGAATGGGTCATCGGTAAGGCGACGTCCCCCCGTGTGGGCGCACATTTAGTTTTCGTCGAAGCCGAGAAATCAATTAAAGGCGGTACATCAGGCGGTCCGATCGTCAATGAACTCGGGCAGCTGGTCGGGCTTGTTTCAACATTCGGCGGTACCGGCGGCCATAGTAGATCGGGGCCAAGTCCCTGTCCAAGTCTCACCTTGCCTGTTTGGATATTGCATTTAATCGCGTGAACCCTGTGGAGGACTTATGGCACGAAAAGGCGACGGCATTTATAAGCGCGGCAAGGTCTGGAGGCTGGACATGAAGATCAACGGCATCCGGCATCAGGGGCAGCTCGGCCGGGGAATCACCCGGGATTTTGCGCTCGAGCTGGCCCGGGCTCACCGCGAGTCGATCATGAGAGGCGAGGCTGGACTTCTCCGGAAAAAGCTGGACATGACCTTCGAAGAGGCGAAAGCGGTTTTCCTGGCAGCCGTCAAGGGCGCGATCCGCGCGAACACACACCGATCGTATGAGACCTGCCTTGATTCAATGACAGACTTTTTCAAGGGAAAGAACTTGAGCGAGATTTCGCCCTTTCTGCTCGAATCCTGGAAGAAACAGCGCAAGGATGAGGCGCCAGTGGGATTCAACCGGGAACTCGGAACATTGAAAACCATGTTCAACTGGTGCATCGACAACGGCAGATTTCAGGGCGCGAATCCCTGCAGGAAGGTAAAACGCCTGCAGGAATCCCACGGCCGGGAGAGAGCGCTCGATCCCGACGAGGAGGTGAAGTTCCTGGGGGCCTGCTCGGAACCTCTTCGAACGATCGTTTTGTGCGGGATAGACGCGGGGCTGCGCATTCCGTCTGAAACCTTGTGGCTCAAGAAAGACGCGGTAGACCTGAGAGGCAACCGCATAACCGTGCCGGCAGTCTTCGCCAAGAACAGCAAGAAGGAAAGCGTACCGTTGACGGGGCGGCTCCGGGAAGCATTGCGGCACACGCTGCAACACAACCCCGAGAGTGAGTACCTGTTCACGAAGCGCGACGGCAGGCCCTACAGGACCATCCAGAACATCTTCCGCACCGCGGCAAAGCGCGCCGGGCTGATGGACATCTCACCGCACGTCTGCCGGCATACCTTCGCGACGAATCTGGACCAGAGCGGCGCCAGTCTGCGGACCATCCAGGAGCTTGGCCGATGGGGGGACATCCGCATGGTGCAGCGGTATTCGAACGTGAATGAGCGCATCAAGAGAGAGGCGATTCAGAAAATGTCTCAGAATTCTCCTCAACTTATCCCTTCGGCCACGGATGACCAAGCAATTTCCTATGATTCTAATGTGGTTGCAATTGTAAACGGGAAAAAGGCTTGAGGGCTGGTAGCGCTACAGGGATTCGAACCCTGGTTTGATGGCTGAGAACCACCCGTCCTAGTCCCCTAGACGATAGCGCCCCCTTGGTTCAGGGTGCACATGCTACCAAAGCCACCGCGTCCCGTCAACCACCCCCCCACAAAGGAAATTGCGGATTGCGGGTTTCGGATTGCGGATTAAACCATTCGCTTAATCCGCAATCCGAAATCCGAAATCCGCAATTGGTAGGGGCGAACTCTCTACCTGTGTTAACATCCCCCTCCCAGTCCTTGCCCCGTTACGGCTGAGAAGTTATGAAGAAGTACTCAATTCTTCTCGTGATCCTTGGTTCGATGCTTTGGGGCACCGACTCCCTGTTCCGGCGTCCCCTCACTCAGGAACTCTCACCGGTAACCATTGTCTTCCTTGAGCACTGCGTCCTTTGCATCGTGTTGATCCCGGTCTTCCTCAGGGCCAAGTCCGTGGTTCTGCATCTTGCCGGGAGGGAGTGGCTGTCGCTTGCTTTCATTGCGGCTGGAGGGTCCGTTGCCGCGACCAGCCTCTTTACGTTTTCCATCAAATATGGCAATCCAAGCGTCACAGTGCTGCTGCAAAAGACCCAGCCTGTACTGACCATTCTTCTTGCACGCTGGTTGCTTCGCGAGAGGCCTGGGAGGTGGTTCTGGTATTGGGTACCACCCGCACTCTGCGGTGCATATCTGATTTCCAATCCGGACTGGCGAGCAGGGGTAGCCATCCAGGCCGGTCAGATGATGAGCATCATCGCGGCGTTGGGGGCCTCGGCGCTTTGGGGAGCATCCACGGTCTTCGGACGTTTTGTGGCCGCTAGGTTGCCCGCTCTCACCCTGACCGGTCTCCGCTTTCTGCTGGCCCTGCCGGTACTTGCCGCCGCGTTTTACCTGCAGCCCGTGGAATTACAGCACTTGCCGTCGACATTCACGTCGTGGGCAGCCGTGACGGCAATGGCACTCCTCCCGGGCCTTCTG
>DASQID010000524.1:0-5740 GCA_035631775.1 Acidobacteriota bacterium | reverse complement strand
GCCGTCGTGGTTTGCAATGGCGGCAGCCTTCTTCAGGATGGCGTAGGCAGTGATCATCTCGCGCGGGATCATATCTTTGCCAATGCTGAAATGCTCGAGCGAACGTTGCGTCTGAGCACCCCAGAGCTTGCCGGCAGGAACTTCAACGACGCCGAGGCTGTCGGTTTCTTTTCGGATGTCGGGCATATTCTCCTCCGAGAGGCAAGTGCTAAAACTCTCAGGTTGCTTCTATTTGAATCTAATTCCCTCAGTGGTTACCTTCAAGGAACTGTCGCCGTTCTTCGCGAAACGCGTGACGTGCTAGAAACTGATATGTGCCTGGGCAGCCAATGAGTGGGAACGCGAGAAATAGCCAACCGCCGGACGATCGAACTCTACCCCTTTCTTGAAGGTTCCCACTGTCTCACACTAGGCTGCTTTCTTCGCCAATCCACCTTTCTCAATGATGAAGTTTGCAATCGGCTCAACCCCTTCGCCGCTCTTCAAATTCGAAAAAACGAAGGGCCTCTTCCCGCGCATTCTGAGCGTGTCCGCTTCCATTACCCCAAGATTCGCCCCTACCAGAGGAGCCAGGTCGATCTTGTTAATAACGAGAAGATCGGAGCGCGTAATTCCAGGACCGCCCTTACGAGGGATCTTCTCACCTTCAGCAACGTCAATCACGTAGATCGTTAGGTCCGCCAGTTCGGGGCTGAAAGTTGCCGCCAAATTATCTCCGCCCGATTCCACAAAGCACAGCTCTGCATGCGGGAATTTCTTGTTCATCTCTTCGATGGCGGCGAGGTTCATAGAAGCATCTTCTCGAATTGCAGTGTGAGGACAGCCCCCGGTTTCGACTCCCATAATGCGCTCCGCCGGCAGTGCCTGCGCACGGGTAAGGATGAGCTGATCCTCCTTTGTGTAGATGTCATTCGTAATCACGTAAATGTCGTATGTGTCGCGGAGGCGCTTGCAGAGCGCTTCAACGAGCGCCGTTTTGCCGGACCCGACAGGGCCGCCGATACCGACACGCAAAGGATGGGCTTGGGAATCGGAACTGGGAGTATCAGTCATGACCGAAACAACCTCGTGTATTGGGTTTCATGAGATGCGGAAGCAAGATCGACCATGAACGCGGCCGAACCCAGATCGTGAATTGTTGCCTGTTCAGCTTGGGAAGCCACGGCCAGCACTGCTGGCTCAAGCTCGGCAATGCCAAGCTGCCCGTCAGTTTGCCCCAGGGGAACCAGGCGAACGCCAGCTGTTACCAAGTTGGCGAGATAGCTTTGCAGAAAGGCAGGCAGGGCCAAGGTCGCCGGAATGTCTTGTCTGGCTGCGCGAACTCCGAGGACGACCGAAAAGACCGGCGCAATTCTGAGGTCCGAGAGCAATCCTGAAAGACTCTCTATGAGGGGATCGGGCCACACGCGGCGCAATGTAGCGAGGCAGGCCGTCGCCTGCTGCGAAGATTCAAGTGCAAGTTCCGATGTTCCCCGAAAGGCGGCTGCGAGTTCCGCAATTTCGAGCAGCTTTTCGCAATTGTCGTCTGTCGTGCAGCGGCACGCCTCGATGAAAAAAATTGCTTCGTTTCGTCCTGAGCCGTAGCAGAGATCTGCTTCCAGCCAATCCACAAGGCTCTTGCGATCACGAATGTGTCCCGCTTCGACAGCCCATTCGATACCGTGAGAATAGCTGTACGAGCCGGTGGGAAATGCAGGCGAAAGCCAGCTTTGCAGTCTCAAGAGCGACGCCGGCGGCAAACGGCACTGTTCGCCGATCGAGCAACAATTTGACATAATGGACTCCCCTTCCTCTTCTCCGATCTCCCAGGAATTTCTATGGCATGTAAGGCACATCTGATCCGCGCGTCGGATAGGCATACAGCATGTCTCTGAGCTCGGTGGCACGCATCCCTGAGCGCATCGCCACTCCAAAGAGATTGATTACCTCTTCGGCCTCGATGCCCAGCAGATGGGCGCCCAGAATGCGATCTGTGCCTTCCTCCACGAGAACCTTGAAACCCGAATACTTCTCCGCGATTCGACGAGATGAATACCAATTGGAAGTCATCTCTTTCTTGACCTTGAATTTCAGAGCTTGCTTGTGTGCCTCGCTTTCACTGAGGCCCACTGCCGCTAGAGGTGGAATCGCAAAAACCACGGTCGGAATTCCCAGGTAGTGTGGCTTTCGGCTATTCCCGCTCAGCAAATTCGCGGCCACCATGACACCTTCATAGCTCGCAACGGGAGTGAGAGGCGGACCTCCGCTGGCAGCAGCGTCGCCCGCTGCATAAACGGCAGGATTCGACACGCTTTGCAAGAACTCATTGACCTTTACACCTCGACCGTCCCATGCAACTCCGGCTGCATCCAAGTTCATATCATCGATTTCAGCTATACGACCCGCAGCATGTACCACCATGTCTGCCTCGAATGTGCGCAGCTGGCCAGATGCGGAGGCTCGAACAGCCAGTTGGCCAGATCCTTTCTCAACGCCTACGACTTCGGTGCCAAGTTGAACGTCAACCCCAAGCTCGCGACTGCTCTTCACAAGCTGATCGACCAGGTCCGGGTCGAAGCGCGGGAGGGGACGCGGTCCGCGATGTGCGATGGTAACTTGCGCTCCGGCCCGCACCGCCACATGAGCGAATTCAAACGCGATATATCCCCCTCCAATAAACAAAATCCGCTTTGGAAGCTGATCCAACTCCAAGAACCGTTCGCTCGTCGTTAGGTGTTCCGTCCCCGCAATCTTCAAGTCGGCCGGTTTTTGTCCTGCTGCGATAACGACATAGCGCCCTTCGAGCACCTCATCATTTACTTGAACCGAGGATGGGCCAGCGAATCGAGCGCGGCCGTGGAATGCCGCGATACCGGCTTTCGCAAACTCCTCTTCCCGGTTTCTGGGAACCGGCTCCGTGAACGAGCGCTTGAATCGCATCAATTCCTGCCAATCGATGCAAATCTCCTCGGCCCGAATCCCTTTTCCTTTCATTCGGCGGACCCAGTCAACAGCTTCTGCAGCACCGACAAGAACCTTTTTCGGGTCGCATCCCCGGAGCGCGCAAGTCCCTCCGAAAGGCCTGGAATCGATGACTGCCACCTGCCATCCAGCAGACCGGCACCCCGATGCCACGGTAGATGCGGCTGCACCTGTTCCAATGACAACAACGTCAAATTTTCTCGTCATGCCAAGGTTCTTCTTCTTGCGCAGCATTCGAAGGCAGTGTTTTACGCTTATCTATTTCTCTCATTTAAGGCAATGAGCGAACGGCTTGTGCCGATCATTACTCGTCATGATGCCCATCCTCCCGATGGGGGCGATGGTGGCCGTGGCCGGTATAAGCGCCGCCTTCGGGCTGGAAAGGGGCCTGTACCCTTGCAAGGTCTGCTCCGAAGCCAAGGAGCATATCCTCGATCACGTGGTCAGGTCGAATGCGAAGAACCTGGTCTCGAATTTCAGTTGGCAAATGCCGATTTCCCAAATGCCACGCGAGGCGCGCCAGCTGATTGGGATCTTTATGTCTGACTTCGACAATGAGCTCCGCCGCAGCCTGAACCTTGAGCCATCTACCATCTTCGAGTTGCAGGCCATCTCCATCAGCCATGGCAACCGCTTGAGGAAGGTCGAGCAGGACATCTTCGCCTTGATCCCCAGTCAGGCGAATGCGGCGTCGATGGCGCGCGTCAAAATCGAGAGTGAGCGATCCTGCTGCGTCTTCCTTCGGCCAATCCCCCGCAGGTCGATGAACGGAAGCACGATGAGTGGGATCACCGTGAATGGAAGCGTTATGCGCAGTCATAGTCATATTCAGTACATGAAATAACGCTGAGCCATGGCCAATACTTTGGCCGGCTCGCAAGTGAGAAGGCGGCCATCGGCCCGCACTTCGTAGGTTTCGGGGTTTACTTCCATGCGAGGCGTGGCATTATTCAAAATCATCGAACGCTTGCCGATCCTGCGCGTGTTGGAGACAGCAAGAAGTTTCTTTGCAAGGCCAAGCGTTTCCCCTTTTTGGAGCAGCGCCTGACTCACAAACGTCACCGAGCTTTCCGTCAAAGAGCGACCGAACGCACCGAACATGGGCCGGTAGTATTCGGGTTGCGGTGAAGGGATGGAGGCGTTGGGATCTCCCATGATGGCGGCCGCGATCGTGCCGCTCTTTAGCACCATGTCGGGTTTCACCCCGAAAAAGGCTGGATCCCAGATACAAATGTCCGCGAGCTTTCCAATTTCAATAGAACCGACATATGTAGAAATACCTTGAGCTATCGCGGGATTGATCGTGTATTTCGATACATATCGTCGAGCTCTGAAGTTGTCGTTCTCGCCCTGTTCCTCTGCCAGGTGTCCGAATTGTTTCTTCATTTTGTCCGCGGTCTGCCAGGTTCGGATAATCACCTCACCTACACGGCCCATGGCTTGACTGTCTGAAGACATGATCGAGAGGGCCCCAATATCATGCAAAATATCCTCCGCCGCAATGGTTTCCTTGCGAATCCGGCTCTCGGCGAAGGCGACATCTTCAGGAATTCGCGGATCGAGGTGATGGGTGACCATCACCATATCGAGGGCCTCATCAAGCGTATTTGCGGTGTAAGGGCGCGTTGGCGTTGTTGAAGCTGGGATGACGTTTGGTTCGCCGCAGACCTTGATAATGTCAGGGGCGTGTCCGCCGCCCGCCCCTTCCGTGTGAAATGTGTGAATGGTTCGGCCCTTGAATGCGGCGATCGTATCTTCGACGAAACCGCTTTCGTTGAGCGTGTCTGTATGGATAAGAACCTGCACATCCATGTCATCCGCGACAGACAAGCAGCAATCAATGGCGGAGGGCGTCGTACCCCAGTCCTCATGAAGCTTGAAGCCGCATGCCCCGGCCTCGATTTGCTCAATGAGACCCGCTGCAGAGCTCGCATTGCCCTTACCGAAGAAGCCGAGATTCATAGGGAAGGCATCGGCGGCCTGGAGCATCCGCTGAATATGCCAGGGACCTGGAGTACAGGTGGTTGCATCCGTCCCAACGGCAGGTCCTGTCCCGCCGCCCATCATTGTGGTCAGGCCTGAATAGAGAGCCTCTTCGATCTGTTGTGGGCAGATGTAATGAACGTGCGTGTCGATGCCGCCAGCAGTGACAATCTTGCCCTCGCCGGCGATCACCTCAGTTCCCGGTCCGATAATTATCGTGACGTTCGGCTGCACATCGGGATTGCCAGCTTTGCCTATTGCGGCAATATGTCCATCTTTAATAGCGATATCGGCTTTCACAATTCCCCAATGATCGAGAATTAGCGCGTTGGTGATGACGGTATCAACCGCGCCCTCGCTGCGGGAACGCTGCGATTGACCCATCCCGTCGCGGATGACTTTCCCGCCTCCGAACTTCACCTCTTCGCCGTAGGTCGTGTAGTCCTTCTCCACTTCGATGACGATGTCTGTATCCGCGAGGCGCACTTTGTCCCCGACAGTCGGGCCAAACATTTGCGCATAAGCAGCGCGGTTCATTTTGTTAGGCATTTTCGATTACCTCGCTGGCCCTTGCGGCAATGCTCCCATCACAGCCTTGTTGAAGCCATAAACCAGCCGTGCGCCTGCGTATGGGACTAGGGAAACTTCGCGCGACTGCCCTGGCTCGAAACGCACAGCCGTTCCCGCGGGAATGTCTAGACGATACCCAAGAGCAGCCTGCCGATCAAACGCCAGAGCCGCGTTGGTCTCGGCGAAATGATAATGACTGCCCACTTGGATCGGCCGGTCACCAGTG
>DASQID010000523.1:0-2386 GCA_035631775.1 Acidobacteriota bacterium | reverse complement strand
TAGTGAAATCCGTGGATCCCACCATAGGCTGATATTCACGCAGGCGGAACTCCACTCCCAGGTCCCGTGCGAGGTTGCGGATTCCCTCCAGGTTGAGACCGGGGATGTTCACGGCGGTCAACTGGACCCTGGGTATCTTTCCCACGCAGCCCTTGACAAAATCTACGACGGCCATGAAGGAACCGGCTCCGAAGTCCGGCCTGACGATTTTGTTGTAGGTCTGTTCGTCCGCGGCATCAATGCTCACTGAGATTTCATCCAGGCAGCCGGCCAAGTCCGGGATTATGTCACGCCCGTGAATCAGGTTCCCGTGGCCGTTTGTATTCAGGCGCAAGCGTGCGCCCCGCGTTTTGAGGCTGCGCCCAATCTCGAGGAGTTCGTCGAGACGAATCGTGGGCTCACCGAAGCCGCAGAAAACGATTTCAGCATATCGCTGCGGGTCACCAACAGCCTCCAGATAGGCTGAAACAGAGTGTTCCTGCTCCAGCTTAAGGTCGTATCCACTGGCAATGGGGGAGCTTTCCCTGCGACAGAACACGCAATGAGCCGTACAACGATTCGTCAGATTGACGTACAGACGGTCCCGGATCGCATAGACGAGGACCGCGTTTTCCTCGGATGGACCCTTCCCGAGAAGACGCTTGAAATTGCAGGTTGTATTTCTCGCAATATCGTCCAGCGAAACCTCCATTGCGGATGCCACTCCCCTGGCGACGTCGAACACGTAGAGGGGTTGGTTGCGAATTGCTCTGTGAGGACTGGGGGCGAGATAGGGCGCATCCGTTTCAACCACGATCTGATCCAACCTCAAGCCGCGCGCGACCCGCCGAAGGTTATCGGAACTCTTGAAGGTGATGATCCCTGAAAAGGAGAGCAGCAGGCCAAGCGAGAGGCAACGCTCTGCCTGATCCTCGCTTCCGGTAAAATTATGCAGGATTCCTCTGAGTTTCCTGCCTTTCGATTCCTGCTCGAGAATCGCCAGAAGGTCCTGCCAGGCATCGCGGCAATGAATGATTACGGGCTTTCCCAGGTCCTGCGCGTATTCAAGCTGTTTTCGAAAGGCGTTCTTCTGCTTGTCTATCGGGGAGTTTTTGTAGTGATAGTCGAGGCCGATCTCACCCCAGAAGGCAACCTTTGGATGCTGGAAGGAGGCAGCCAGACTGTCCAGGAAGGCAGGTGTGGCGGCGCGCGCATCGTGCGGATGAACGGCCACCGCGGCATGGAGGAAATCGTACCTGTCGACCAGCTTCAGCGTGGTGGAAAGCGAAGTCCTGTCCGGGCTCGCCATCGCGATCGCGACAATCGACTCGAGCCCCGCATTGCGGGCTCCACGGATGACCTGATGACGATCCGCATCGAATTGCGGCATGTCGAGGTGTGCGTGGGTATCAACGATCATGACAGCTCACAAGTTTAGCAAATGCGGTGTCCGGTGGGGGGCGGTTAAGCAACTATGTTTGCCACGAATGACACGAATTTCCCGGCGCAGCCAGCCGCAACCAAAAAGCAGGAGGCCGCAACGACCCCTATAATCACTGCACTGATTTCAGGTTCGCCGTTCGCCGTTTGCTGTTCGCAGTGGTTTGCAGGCTGCCGGCGATCAGTGCCCTCTGCTGACTGCGAACCGCGATCTGTGAACTTTGATCTTGCTGAATGCATTTTCTCGCCTAAGGAATTCCTTGCCAGGAGGACACGGAATTGCGGGTTTGTAGTACGAAAGAATTTTGTTCGTGTGGCTCGTGGCGGATTTCCTTATTCCAGCTCCGCTGGTTCCAAGCGCGGTGAAAGCAGGTGCACGATCAGCAATGCGACGAGGTAAATAGTTCCGGCAAGGATGAATATCGGTTGATAACTTCCGGTCCGCTGTAGCACAGCTCCGGTCAGGGTTGCCAGAAGAATTCCGCCTACGGCTCCTCCCATCCCGCCGAGTCCCACGACCGAGCCCACAGCGCGGCGAGGAAACATGTCCGAAGCGAGTGTGAACACGTTGGCGGACCAGGCCTGGTGAGCTGCCGTAGCAAGACCGATGAAACCGACTGCGACCCACATGTTGGATGATCGCCAGGCGAAAATGACCGGGATGACACACAGGCCACAGATCAGCATGGCCGTCTTGCGGGCGGAATTGACGCTCCAGCCTCTCTTTATGAGCGAGGAAGAAAGCCATCCGCCGCAAATGCTGCCGACATCCGAGACAATATAAATGACTACCAGAGGCGCGGCCAGCTTGCCCAGGGTGACCTGGTATGTCTTGTCCAGGTACTTGGCCAACCAAAAGAGATAGAACCACCAGATCGGATCGGCCGTGAATTTTGCCGCTACAAACGCCCAGGTCTGGCGGTGTGGCAGGAGCTTCAACCAGGGGACCTTAGCCGAGGATTCGGGA
>DASQID010000522.1:0-10185 GCA_035631775.1 Acidobacteriota bacterium | reverse complement strand
CAGGCGCGACGGTGCTCGCGCCAAAATGTGAATTTATTCTTGCGCCAGCCCTAAGCCCGGCCGGCACTCAAGAACGAAAGGCCTCCCGGCCGATACCCTGAATTGGTATACCCTGCGCAGCAAGAACCTCGTGCTGGAGGGCATACATGCAGCCGGCAGCCTGGTCTATGGCACGGGCGAAGGCAATAGAGCCTTTGAGCACGGGCAGGAGACGATTTCTGTCCTGGATGCGCGCGGGTGGATACTCATGTTCGACCACGAGATGCGTATCCTCTACCTTGATATCCAGGAGTTCACGCGCCGCCAGCTGGTGATCCAGCCAGTCCACGGTGCGATTCTGCAAATAGGCAAGCGGGTCGTGCCTTGCCGTCCCGGGCAGCTCGTGCTCGCAAAGCACAACCTGCTTCAGCCACGACTTCGACTGGTCCGCGGGATTTGCTGCCGGTTTACCATCCTTGCGGTCGCCGCGAAGCACAGTCTGTCCGCCGTAGCCCCAGGTGGCGACCCCTCTCGCATTGATTACCTGTCCCTTTACATGGAATCCGCCGATGAGAAAGCCGTATCCGCTGTCCTTGAGATACTGAAAAATCGAGCGCGTGTCCTGGCCCATCATAATGGCGTGCGACGGATCATAGTGGATCCTGAGGTTGTCGCCGACACCGGCCTTTTCCGCAATCCTATGAAGTGCGATCCACAAACCCGGCGTGTATCCGATGTTATTGTGCCAGTTGTCACCCGTAGTCCAGCCTGGCATCGGGCATTGCTCGACCCGGAAAACCAGGCCGCGTTCCTTGGCCGCCCTGAGGAGCGGCACGAAGCTCTCGCGGAAATCATCTAGGTTTTGATCCATGTCCAGCTTCTGATTGCGGCCCACGAATCCACAGACAGCATTGATGCCCAGCTTCGCTGCTGAATCCATGACTCGAAGCATGAATACATGCTTTTTCTTTCGAATGACCGGATCCTCATGAAGCATGTTGTCAAAATAGCCTATGTCCGACAGGCCTATTTTGCTTTTCTTCATGGCTGCGAGGATGCGGTTGGCGCGCGCGGAACTCATTGGTTGCCGGAGATCCAGCGTGTTGGCCACAGGATCCAGCATCGCCTCCGCAGGAACATCGGATTCCGAAGGATGAAGCGCCGCGGACAGCTCAACGTAGTCCGCGCCGAGCTCACGTGCGTACTCGAGCCACTCTTCAACGGCGCGGTCCGGATCAGGATCCCGGATTTCGCGAGGAGTCAATTCCTGCAAGGCCGCGGTGAGCACCCCGATTTTCATGAACTTGGGTGTGAAATTCTGGATTTTGGCGCTCCCGGATGCACGCTCTTCGGGAGCAACTGCTTTGGTCGGCATGATAATTTCCTCCACAAAGGGCACGCGCAAGAATTTCTCGGCAAGGACTCGCCGTCAAAGGAGTGCAATGGTAGCACAACGGGCAAATTGGTGGTACCGTTGTGCCGAAGGTGGAAATCAAATCCGACGCACCAATTTCACCGGCGCTCCGCGCGAAGAGGTTCCAAACGCGGGAGCGAATTTCACGATGAAGCTTAGCCACAACAAAAGGAGTTTGGCGTTCCTTCGCGTCTTCGCGCCTCAGGGTCTGTCACATAATAACAGGGCCACTTTGCTGCTGGCCCCCAGGCCCGCTGGCGAGGCGCGAGCGACGAGCTATACCCGGGGTGCTGTGTGAGGAGCGAGCAACAAAGCCTGCGGGCCGCAGCCCGAAGGGGCGCGACGGTGCTCGTGCCAAAGTGGACCTGTTTTGATGTAACAGACCCTTGGCGGTGGCGTATTGAAAAGCCACCGCTAGGACGCAAAGGCGCCAAGAGGGGGTTGTAACCTTGTCGAAGTGGCAAGGATTTGAAGGTTTGTAGTGCGGACACATTGGGGAAGAAATGCTTGCAGAAGGCGCTGAGGCGCCGCGCTTCGCCGCTCGGAACCAGGACGGAAAAGAGATTCACTTGGAGGACTTCTTAGGGAAGAAAAGCGTCGTTCTCTTCTTTTTCCCGAAAGACAGCACTCCCGGCTGAACCTCGGAAGCCCGCGGGTTCCGCGACCTTTATCATGAATTCGAGAAAAGGAGTGCAGCAGTTCTAGGTGTGAGTCTGGACAGGGAATCTGCCCACCGGAGATTCCGAGAGAAGGAGCGACTGCCCTTCGATCTTCTCGTCGATCCGGATAGGAAGTTGTGTCGCCTGTACGACGTCAAGGTGACCAATCTTCTCTTCGTTAGACTGGTGGCACGCGTCACCTACGTAGTCTCGAAGGACGGAATCATAAAGAAAGCGTTTGCCGACGTAAACCCGGAAGGACATGCCTCTGAAGTTCTGACGCAAATAGACAATCGCCCAACACGATGACATGTTTCCTGGCCACAGATAAGCACCGATGAACGCTGGTGCCAAGGTAGTGCGCGTACGACAACCCGCCACAGGCGGCAAATGCAGGCGAGCACCCGGCAAGTCTATTTGCGCTTGTCCACGTCCTGAAAAATACATCGCCTTATCCCGTGAACTAGTATACTTAGTGGCGCTTGCCGGGCCGGTATCCCCGCCGAAGACAGGAACCCGGCGGCTGTGGACGGGGTCTAAACGAGCAACCCGAAACTTCAGGGATACATTTTCATCACACTGCATAGGGGGGCAGAATGAATCCCTCCCCCGGCGCGTGGGCGAGCCCAGCCACCGCAGTCACACGCTGCTTGGCCCGCCCTTCCGGGCGTTTCCGAACCGGAATTAATTAGTTGATTTGAATTTCGGCAATCCCTTAAAATGCCGCGAGTTGCCGAAGCTTGAAGGGAGAACCAGATCCATGAAGCAGAGATACATGATGCTCTTCCTCTTTCTGTCAGCGGGCTGTCTTATCCTCTTCTCCGGATCAGCAGTGGGCCAGGAACAGCCGAAACCCAAGCCAAAAGTGGTGCAGCCTGCGGCTCAGCCGGGGGATGAGCAGGACTTGGGGTATACCGAAGAAGAGTACGATGCCCAGGACAAGGCAGTGAAGGAACCAGATCTGGACAAGCGGGCGACAATGCTTTTCGCCTTCATCGAGAAGTATCCAAAGTCGAAGCTGATGCCCTACATCGACCAGGCCTATCAATCGCTCGCCTATGACTACTCGAAGAACCAGAAATGGGACAAGCTTGAGCCTCTTGCCGAGCAATGGCTGAAGTTGCATCCCGACGATCTCCAGACAATCGTCTACATTGCTGATGCTGCTCAGCACCTCGGCCACGATCAGAAGTTCATCCAGTATGGCGAAAAGATCTACGCGCAGAAGCCGACGGCCAACATGGCCTACTACATCTCACAATCCTACAAGAAGCTCGGAAACGACGCCAAGTATCAGGAGTGGACGGAGAGGCTTTTTTCCTATCCGGAGTTTGACGGCGACTTCGGATTGCGAATGGTTTTCGTTGAAAAATATCAAAAAGAAAAAGGGAAGCTGGACCTGGCAGCCAAATACGCACAGATGGCGTTGAAGTCCCTCGAAGTAGCGAAGAAGCCCGACTCAACCCCGGACGCCAAATGGAAAGAAGACACGAAGGTGGTGCGCCGCATATGCAACTGGCTGATCGGCATTAATTATTACGAAAAAGACAAATGGCCCGAGGCCACCCGATCGCTCCGCGAAGTGCTCAAGGTTGAGAAATTTGCTCCTGCCTACTATTACATCGGACAAATCCAGTGGAAGGAAAACAAGATCGAAGAGGCAATGCTCTCCTTCGCCAAGACCGAAAAACTTGGGGGGGAGTTCGCGCCTCAGGCAAAGGAACATCTCGAGAAGCTTTATAAGAGCCTTCACAATCAGACCTTGATTGGGATTGAAAAGATCTACACAAGGGCCGAAAAAGAACTTGGTGGAGAAAAACCCTAAGCGACAGTTCCCGCAGACCCAAAGAGGTTCTTGTGAATCTCGAAGGCAAGTGGAAGGCCATTTTCATCGGGGCTCTCATCACCGGTCTCACCCCCTTCGTTCCTGTGCTTAATCTCGCCTGTTGTATCACCCCCATTATCGGGGCGATCGTCGCGGTGGCGGTGTACAGGGCTTCCGAACCACCGCCTGTCCTCTCTACCAACGATGGTCTCGTACTCGGCGCGATGTCCGGACTCGTCGGGACCGGCATCTATGCCGTGCTTGTCGTCCCTCTGGTTTTATTTGTGGGAAACTTGCTGGGTGGAATCATCGGAAGTTTCGTGCCGAGTCTCGCGGAATTACCTCCCAATGTTCGGCCCATGCTGGAGGGAATCTTCTCGAATGTCGCGAACCTGATCGGCTTCATTCTCGCGATTAAGATAATCGGTCAGCTGGCCTTCTCGCTGCTTTTCGGGATTCTGGGTGGCCTGCTGGGCATCGCTATTCTCAGGCGCCCGCGCTCTCAACACTCTTAGGGCTGGCGCAAGAATAACTTCACATTTTGCTGCTGGCCACCAGGCCCGCTGGCGAGGCGCGAGCGACGAGCTATACCCGGGGTGGTATGTGAGGAGCGAGCAACAAAGCCAGCGGGCCTGCGGGCCGCAGCCTGAAAGGGCGCGGCGGCGGGCGGGCATCTGCGATTTGAGAATCAGCTTTGCGTCCTGGCTGAAAGCCCGGACGTGAGGCGTCCCGTTAGGGACGCGGAGATAATAGCCAGGCACTTTAGTGCCTGGACTTCTGAGGCACGCATTCCGCCAGTCCCGTAGGGACGGCTGAGTTTCCGATCACGAATTGCCCACGTCAGTCGTCCCTACGGGACTAATTAGTTTCTGTCGCGAAAGTCCTTGGCCGAGCGGAAAGCGCCCCGGAGGGGCGCCAGCCAATAGCCCCGGGCAAGCGAAGCGCAGCCCGGGGTTGGGATTGTCAAGAAAGATCAGAACCCTGAAGGGTCGACAGATAACACATTGCATACAAAGGCCTTTCACCCCTGCCGGGGCTCGATATTATGCAATATCCTATCCGGGGGCTTGCGCCCCCGGCTACTTGCTTGGGCCCCTCCGGGGCCCGACCTGACGGGCGATTCATCGAGTTTCGCGACAGAAACTAATTAATAATGGTACTCCACAATCCCGGCACTGAAGTGCCGGGCTATTCTCACTGCGTCCCTCCGGGACGCAACATGGCCAAACTCCAGCCATCCGGGCTGAAAGCCCGGATCCACATGAGATCAACCGTTGGACTGCCTCTTTCAGCCCGGACCCACATGAAAGCAAGCCATAGACAGCTCCGCCTTGATTCCCTGCTCGTCTGTGCCGCCTCCTTCCGAAACCTGGTGAAAAATGCCGTCCAAGTCCGAATCGAAGCTGATGTCGAAGTCCAAGTGCATGGCTGGTCGCGCAAAGTGCATTAAGTTAGCGCTTATGGGCGCAAGCCCTGGGAACATTGGGGGCACCGCCAATGAAGCCCTGAAGGGGCGGCACAGATTTGTACGGCAGCGGCTGCCTGAGTTGGGTGGATGGCCCATTTCGGGAAGGCGGACCTTCTCTTTTACCTGGTGGGTCTGTGCTGGTAGCGTCGCGCGGCGTCCAGGCGAGAAATTGCGCGCATGAGTGCAAGCTGCGCTCTGGCGTAATCCAGATTGGGATCTTTTCCGTGAAGCCTCTTTTCAGCGCGAGCCTTGGCCTGCTCCGCGCGGTTTACGTCAATTTCGGAAGCCGCCTCGGCGGTCTGTGAAAGGACGATCACCCGTTCCGGCAAAACCTCGGCAAATCCCCAGGAGCACGACATGTATTCTGTAACGCCGCCGGCTGTATAGCTGATATCCCCAATACCGAGTTCTGCGAGAAGAGGCGCGTGGCCCGGCAGGATTCCGAGATATCCCGTGCTGGAGGGCAGAGTGACGGAGTCCACCGAGCCGCTGAACAGCTGCTTCTCGGGGGTCACGATTTCCAGGTGGATCAATCGCGGCAGTGCCATGGTTCTCTGCTCCTGCAATTACGCGGCGGCGAGCTTCTTGGCGTTTTCCAGAACCTCTTCGATTCCACCGACCATCCAGAAGGCCTGCTCGGGGATGTCGTCGTACTTTCCTTCGCAGATCCCCCGGAAGCTCTCGACACTCTCCTTTACCGAGAGGTACTTGCCCGGAAAATTCGTGAACTGTTCGGCCACAAAGAACGGCTGCGAGAGAAACTTCTGGATTTTTCTTGCCCGGCTGACAGCCAGTTTGTCGTCGTCGCTCAATTCGTCGATACCAAGGATGGCGATGATATCCTGAAGGTCCTTATAGCGCTGCAAAATCCGTTTGACCTCGCGGGCCACGGTATAGTGGTCCTCTCCGATAATACGCGGATCGAGGATACGGGAGGTTGAGGCCAGCGGATCAACGGCAGGATAGATCCCGAGTTCGGCGATTTTGCGCTCCAGATTGGTCGTCGCGTCCAGGTGAGCAAATGTGGTGGCCGGCGCCGGATCCGTGTAGTCGTCCGCCGGGACGTAAATTGCCTGGATGGATGTAATGGACCCGTGTTTGGTTGAGGTAATCCGCTCCTGCAGCTCACCCATCTCCGTCGCCAGGTTGGGTTGGTACCCCACCGCCGACGGCATGCGTCCGAGAAGAGCCGACACCTCGGATCCCGCCTGTGTGAAGCGGAATATGTTATCGATGAAGAGAAGCACATCCTGGTGTTCCTCGTCACGGAAGTACTCCGCGACGGTCAATCCCGTCAAACCCACCCGAAGACGGGCCCCGGGCGGCTCTGTCATCTGGCCGTAAATCAAGGCGGCTTTTTCGATGACCCCGGATTCCTTCATATCAAGCCAGAGGTCATTGCCTTCACGCGTGCGCTCGCCGACCCCGGCGAACACAGAGAATCCGCCGTGATGCGTGGCGATCCGGTGGATCATTTCCATGATAATTACGGTCTTTCCCACGCCGGCGCCGCCAAACAGGCCGATCTTCCCCCCAATGACATAAGGCTCGAGGAGATCAATGACCTTTATTCCCGTCTCGAGCATTTTGGTTTCAGTACTCTGATCCTCGAAACTGGGAGCGGGGCGATGGATAGGATAGAACTTGGTTGCCTTGACGTCACCCAGCTGATCGACCGGCTGCCCGATCACGTTTATCACACGGCCCAGAGTCTCGCGCCCGACCGGAACCTCGATCGGCCCGCACGTATCGATTGCCTTCATGCCGCGCACCATCCCTTCCGTCGGCTGCATGCTCACGCACCGGACGCGACTTTCACCCAGATGCTGCTGAACCTCGGTGCTGACGCGGATGTGCCCTCCCGGCATATCGCCCTCGATGATGACGCAATTGTAGATCGGCGGCAGATGACCCTCCTCGAATTCGCAGTCCACCACCGGACCGATGATCTGAACAACCTTGCCCACCTTCTCCATCGCAACTCTCCTTGCGGTGTCACACCTTATCCCTGCCCCGTCGAGGCTGCTCCGCTCACCACCTCGATGAGTTCTTTCGTGATGCCGGCCTGGCGAACTTTATTCGCATACAGGGTCAGATTTTCAATCATCTCGGATGCGTTGTTCGTGGCCGCTTCCATCGCGGTCATACGCGCCCCGTGCTCGGCCGCAGCTGCTTCGACGAGAGCCCGATAGACCTGGGCCTCGACGTGCCTGGGAAGCAGGTTGCTGAAGATCTTTGTCGGAGGCTCATCGTAGAGGTACTCCAAACGGCTTCCTTCATCGGGATGCTCCAGACGCTGGATGGGCAGCAACGGTTCAACCACGACCCGCTGCTGTATTACTGATTTAAACTCGTTATAGAGTAAGAGAATCTGGTCTTTTTCACCCCGCTCGAACTCTTCGATAAGATCCTTTGCAATTGCGGCGGCATCGGCGAAGGACGGTTTCTGCAGTACATTGATCGCCTCGTGCCGGACAGAGAAAGGTCTCCTGCGAAAGAAATCCCTGCCCCGCTTTCCCAGGATGTTGAGCTCGATTTTGCGGTCGGCATGCACGGCAAGGAACTCCACGGCATGGCGAATCAGATTGGTGTTGTATGCTCCACACAGGCCCCGATCCGCCGTGATCAGCAGCAACTCGATATTTTCCTCGCCTCTTCGGGCCAGGAGGGGATGGGTCTGCTCGGGAACGCGAGTAGCGAGGCTGTTCAGCACTGCCAGCATCTGCCGTGCATAGGGCCGCGCGGCAATCACTCGCTCCTGTGCCTTGCGCAGTCGCGCCGCGGATACAAACTTCATGGCACGCGTGATCTGCTGAATGCTCCTGGCGCTCCGGATGCGCCGCCGAATGTCGCGAACGTTCGCCATGATGATTTAAGCTGCAGTTTTCTCCGCCATGAATTTTTCCGTAAAATTCTTCAATGAGGCCAGGAGTTCCGACCGCAGAGCGTCGCTCAGCGTCTTCTCTGTGCCGATTTGTCTCATCAGGGAGGAGCGGGTCGTATCCATGAACTGCAGCAGCTGCTTAAGATATGATCCAATCTCAGCCACTCGCAATCCGTCGGTAAATCCCTGGGTTCCCGCAAAAATCGACACAATCTGCTGGACGACCTCCAGCGGCCGATACTGGTCTTGCTTCAGGATCTCGGTCAGGCGTTCGCCGCGCGCGAGCTGTGCCTGCGTGGCCTTGTCCAGCTCGGAGCCAAACTGGGCGAACGCGGCCAACTCACGATACTGCGCCAGCTCGAGTCGCAAGGTGCCGGCCACCTGCTTCATCGCCTTGATCTGGGCGTTGCCCCCCACTCGGCTCACGGAATTGCCCACGTGAATGGCAGGCCGGATTCCCGCGTGAAACAGGTCGGACTCAAGGAATATCTGGCCATCGGTAATAGAAATGACGTTTGTCGGAATATAGGCCGAGAGATCCCCCGCCTGGGTTTCGATGACAGGAAGAGCCGTCAGCGAGCCGCCCCCGTTCTTCACATTCAGCTTGGCCGCCCGCTCGAGCAGACGCGAGTGAAGGTAGAACACATCGCCCGGAAAGGCCTCGCGCCCCGGCGGTCGCCGCAGCAGCAGTGAAATTTCGCGATAGGCAGCAGCGTGTTTCGAGAGGTCGTCGTAGATCACAAGGGAATGCTGGCCGCGATCACGGAAATATTCGCCCATCGAGCAGCCGCAATAGGGGGCTATGTATTGCATCGTGGCCGGGTCGGACGCCGAGGCCGAGACGACTATAGTCTTATCCATGACCTCGTAGTCGGTGAGGGTTTTCACTACCTGAGCCACCGTCGAGCGCTTCTGGCCGATGGCCACGTAGATGCAGATCACATCGGTGTTCTTCTGGTTGATGATTGTATCGATGGCAATTGCGGTCTTTCCGGTCTGCCGGTCTCCGATGATCAATTCTCGCTGGCCGCGGCCGATGGGAATCATCGAGTCGATTGCCTTGAGCCCCGTCTGGAGAGGCTCCTTGACCGGCTGACGATCCACAACCCCCGGCGCGAGGCGCTCGATTTGCGCATACTCGGTGGTGTTAATCGCACCCCGGTTGTCGAGGGGTTCACCCAGCGCGTTCACCACACGCCCGACAAGCGCCGGCCCCACGGGAACGGACATGATGCGCTTTGTGCGCTGCACGGTGTCGCCCTCACCCACGAGCGTGTACTCGCCGAACAGCACGGTTCCGACGTTGTCCTCTTCGAGATTGAGGGCAATGCCCTTTACACCGTGCGGGAATTCCAACAACTCACCCGCCATGACGCTGTCGAGGCCGTGAATGCGCGCAATTCCATCCCCGACCGAAATGACGGTTCCTACCTCGCTCACCACCACGCCGGACTGATAATCCTTGATCTGTTCCCTGAGGATCTTACTTATCTCATCGGCTCTGATCTGCATTTTGCCTTCCTTCTCATCGCCGCCCGGTGGGGGCGAATCCAACTCCCGAGAGCGCGGGCATATCCACACCCCACTCCACTAGCCCTCGGCCAGGTGCCTCCTCATTTCTGCAAGCTGCTTCCGGATGGAACCGTCATATACGGTGCTGCCGATCTGAACTACGAGACCGCCCAGGAGGCTAATGTCTGTTTCCATGTCCAGTCTCACGATCTTTCCTGTCATCCTCGACAAGCTTTCCCGAAGGGTGGATTGTTCACGCTCCGAAAGGGGTGCGGCGGTCCTCACCTTGGCGGTCACAATTCCCTTCCGCTCATCGACGGTCCGTATATAGCTTTGGTAGATCTGTTCGAAATAGAGGATTCGGTTGTGCTGCAGGAGGACATTGAGGAAATTCGCCGTCACTTTGCGAACAGGATAGCGGGAAAGCAAGACTGATAGCAGTCT
>DASQID010000521.1:0-3600 GCA_035631775.1 Acidobacteriota bacterium | reverse complement strand
GGGCGATCAACTCGAGAAGAGATTACAGGAGTCAGAAGCTCACCAGTCCGAGTCGGCCGAGAACCTACGGACACAGTGGGAATCCGAGCGTGCGGAGCTCGAACAACGCTTGAAGGCAAAGGAGGAGGAGGGCCTCCAACTCGAGAAGCAGTTGCAGGAGTCAGAAGCTGGCCGCTCCGAGCTGGCCGAGGTGCTCAGCCGGGAGCAAATGCAGTGGGAGTCGGCACGGGAGGGATTTGAGCATCGTCTGAAGGCCGCGGAACAAGAGCGTGCGCAGATCAGGGAAAGGCTGCAGGCATCCGAATTTCGTCACACTGAACTGTCGGAAGCGCTCAAACTGGAGCAGGCAAGGTGGGATTCGGCCCGCCAGGAGTCAGAGCAACGGATAAGTGCATTGGAGGAAGAGCGGAAACAACTGCAGGAAAATCTTCAGGCGTCCCAATCAGGCCACGCCGGTCTCTCCGAGACATTCAATCTGGAGCAGGCACAGTGGAAATTAAAGCACCGGGAGTTGGAGCAGCGTACAGAGGCGTTAGAGAAGGAGTGCGTCCAAGATCAGCAGAAATTGCAGGCATCGGAATCCGACCAAGCCGATCTTGCCGACACACTTAGCCGTGAGCAGGCGAGGTGGGAATCGGCCCGCCAGGAGTCGGATCGCCGCGCAAAGGCACTGGAGGAACAGTGCGTTCAGCTGGAAAGGAAACTGCAAGCCTCCGAATTCCGCCAGTCTGAACTTGCCGAAGCGTTTGCGTGTGAGCAGCTGGAATGGGAAGTGGCGCGCAGAGAATTAGAGCGGCGGGCAAGGATTACCGATGAAGAGCGTTCACAGCTTCAGCGGTTGCTCCGCGCGGCGGAATCCCGACAGCCCGAATCAGGTGAGGTGCCCGTTCGGGAGGAAGCACAGTGGCAGTCGGCGCGCCAGGATCTCGAGCAGCGGACAAAAGTCGCCGAGGACCAACTCACTCAGCTTCGGGCTAAGCTGCAGGCGGCAGATTCTCGTGTGTCCGAGTTGAATCAGACGTTCATTCGCGAGCAGGCACACTGGGAGACCGCACGACTGAGGCTCGAGCAGCGGGCCAAAGCAGCCGAGGCGGAGTGCACGCAGTTGCAGGAAACACTCGATGCTGTACAATCACCCGCGCCTGAACCAGGAGCCAATCCCGACCCCGAGCCGGCACAGCGGGAAGTGTCACGACGGCGCCACCCACAGGACGCCGAGGACCAGCTTTCCCTTCTCAAGCAGAAACTTGAATCCTGCGACCGGCGGAGTTTGGAGCCTTCAACCGCACAAGGCAGAAAGAACGACTTGCAGGAGGCAGGAAGAAACCTCGATAGTCAGATTCAGAAGGCCAGCCTCCTGGAAGCCCGTCTTGCTGAAATGACGCGCAGGCTTACTTCAATCATCCAGAAGCAGGAGCGGGAATCGGAAGTGCTCGAACTCAGTTCGGCGCTCTCCGAGACTCAATCAATGCTGCAACTGTTGGCGGGCGATGACATCGAACTGGTCTTCAGGCACGAGCAACAGTTGGGTTCAGTCGCCGTTGGACGATCGGAATTCGAAAAAGTCCTTACCGCTCTTGTCGTTAATGCGCGAGATGGCCTGCCCGCCGGCGGCACGGTGACGATTGAGGCGAACAATGTCCGAGCGGACCAATCGCCAATGGCGGGAGGCTCTGCCCTCTTAGTCGTACGGTACGCCGGCGCAGGTGCGCTTCCGCCGGAAAGATCCAATGACCTCGACCACCTCGTTCTGTCGTGCCGTGGACGGCTCCAGACTGCCGGGAAGCCCGGAACCGATGCTGCTTATAGCCTCTTCCTGCCTAGGATATAACTGGGTGCCCTGACAGCGACCTGCCGGATAACCCCGCAACAATCTGACCGGCCTACCACTTGTTGATTTGGAAAAGTTTGCAGATGTCCGGTTCTGCCCCAGGTACGCGGGCGGTCAACGTAACCAGGCCGTCTTCTTCAACCTGCGACTGATCGGGCATGCTCTTGGGTTCGATGTGAGCGTCAGGTTTGACGGGAGGCGACTCGCGAGGTTCGGGTGAACCGTCTGCTTGCTTCTGCGATTCGGACGGGGTGGCTTCGGGCTGCAGAGGGAACTCCTGCTCGAACGCGACGGCCGAGCGGTACCGCAGCCCCCCGTTCAGATGGGAGATCGTCGAGCGGAGGATCTGTCCGTAAAGCTGAATTATTCCCTCGGAAGTGATGACCCTGAGGCTGACTCTCGTGCTGGGAGCCAATCGTTCAGCGCATTCCAAGAGTGCGCCGCCTTTGGAAATGTTGATCAGGACCACCTCAGTGCCCGAGACCAGGCAAACGCCCTTGAGTGAAGGAAAAGCTGCCGGGGGCAGGCGCGGTGAAGATCGCCGATCCTCATAGTTCGGCTCTTTGTGATATCCCTTCTTGCTTCGGTTCACGTCCGCTTCCCTTTCAGCCGGCACCGAATACAGGAATCGGCAGATTTCCGGATAATATTAGATGAATCGAGCGGCATGACGTGAACTTGACGAACTGCACAAATTACACGAATTTCACTAAAGAATCTGTCCGGCGATGCTTCGTGTAATTCATTAAACGCGTTGCAGATGTGGTTATTGACCGGCGGCAAGAAAGCGTGCCACGTTGTCGCGCAGGCGCCGGAGATCGGCACGGTTTATCCAAGGATTGGACAGGTGGCGGAGAACATCCGTTTCCGTCATACCGAGCCGGCACCCCTCCTCGATTGCGATGGCATAGCCTTCGATTTCGGTCGGCCTGTCGACATAAGAGAAGCGCTCGTCCCAGAGGTTGTGACCCTCCGCGAGCTGTCGGAGGTGGGTGAGTTCGTGGAGCAGATCAAGGTACAGGTCACGCGGGTGACCGTGCTGATAATAGCGTTCCACGAGTACGACAGCGGGTGCGTCATCGTCAATCCAGACGAAGCCTTCCCCGGGTTGGATGCGCACACGGGCCATGGCCAACAGTGGTCCGAGTGGCGTCAAGGCAGATTCAATGCGTCGCGCGGCGGGGCTCTCCGATACTCGTGGGAGAAGTGCGAGGTAGGGGTGCTCTCCACTAGGAAGTGATCTCATCACTTTTGCGAAGTCCGGCAATTTGCTCATGTCACCAATCTACTTCGGAGAATCGACCGGCCTTCCAAACCTGGCGTCATCGACCGGGGTGTTCTGCAAGATCTCCGAGCAGACGTCCTTATAGCTGCGGTCGCTGCCTAGATGAAGGACGGAGAACGGTAGCTTGATGCCGTTTACATCCCTGTAATCGTCAAAGTCGGTCTCTTCCGGCAACGGTCCGAGCGGCGTTGTCTCACGGAAAAAAATCCGCAAGAGCAGGCCTGATTCTGTATCGAAGAAGAGCCTCTCGAGCCTCTTATCGGCGCTCAGGTTGCCCTGGACAACATAGGCCTGATGATCTCCGACCGGCAGCTTCCCGATGACCCGCAGATTCTGATACTTCTCTCGAAGATTCAGGCTGCTGGAGAAATCCGCTTCCTGCTTCAAGCGCGAGAGATGGGCCCCGTCCAGCTCCCGGATCCCCTGATCACTTTGACTCCATCCGTTCGTGCCGTCGAAGCCGATTGAGAAAGCCGACCCGAAT
>DASQID010000520.1:0-7956 GCA_035631775.1 Acidobacteriota bacterium | reverse complement strand
CCCCGGCAGGGGCGAAAGACCTTTGTATGCTATGTTTTATCTGTCGCCCCTTCAGGGCTCTGGTTATTCTCGAGAATCCCAACCCCGGGCTGCGCTTCGCTTGCCCGGGGCTACTGGCTGGCGCCCCTCCGGGGCGCTTTCCGCATGGCCAAGGAGTTTCGCGATAGTATCTCATGCGCGGCGCGCGCACCCAAGCGCATGAAAATCGGCCGTGCCGACGCTCGGCCATGGCCCAGGAATGGGGCAGTCGTCCCCAGGCCTCGCTATTTTCGGAACAGAAACTAGCCTAGGCTAGCTGCCTGTTACAAAGTCCGTGGACAACTTCGTGGTACCCCAACTCAGGCTGAAGGTCCCACCATGAGAAGCTTCCTTCAGATCGATAGTGAAGGTTTCCACTGGGCTCGATAAGGTTTCCTGCTTCAGGGGAACGCCGACAACGTCCTTTGACGGGTCATGCTGCGTGCCCCACTGCCCGGTTTGTGAATTGAAGACCAGCAAGTACTTGTCGCCTGCCCTTTTCAGCCAAATGCTGTAACTTCCCTTGGCGACAGTAGTATCTCCGATGGTCAGGTTCACAGGAGTAGTGAAGACGGTGGCCTGGTTCATCCCCATTCGCCAGAATGATCCTTCCTGCAGTTGGGAAATCATGTCTCTGCCTTTGAGTGACGGGCGGCCATAGTCGATGGTGATGTTGCCCGTCCCGGCCTTCAGTTCTGCCTTGCCTCGGTTTCCCTGGGCGGAACCGGGAATAACAACCAACAGACAGAGCAATCCACTGCAAATCCAGCACAGAGCTTTCTTAAAGGTCATAGCATTCGTCTCCTTTGGAAGTGGATCTCGCGATGACAAGGATAGCAGCAGACGGCAACGCTGGCCAGTGGCCTAAGCCGGGGACGTTCCACTCGGCCACCCTTTTTTTGGCGGCTGACCGGCTGGCAAGACAGGATCCTTGCAAAAACAGGTGAACGAGTGGGACGTCCTCGATTTATAGTACGACGGTGTCATTAACGAAAACCGAACTTAGCCAACGACAGATCCTGAGGTTCTGGCTGCCGCTCGCGGCAAGTTGGGGGCTGATGAGTGCGGAAGCTCCGATCCTGCAGGCTGTGATTGCCCGTCTGCCGGACATGCAGACGCAGCTCGCCGCCTTCGGCATAGTGACGAGCCTCGAAATAGCGATTGAAAGCCCCGTCATCATGCTGCTTGCCACCAGCACCGCGCTGGCAACGAATGCGACAAACTACCTGACCCTGCGCAGGTTTGTTTTTTGGGCAAACGTGCTGGTGACCGTGGTAGCGGTCTTGATGGCATACTCGCCGATGTATGGGATAGTCGTTCGCCGGATTATGGACATACCCCCGAATATTGCTGCCGCCGCCCGGCCGGGGATGAAGATTATGGTGCTGTGGTCGGCCGCGATTGGAGTGCGGCGTTTTCTGCAAGGGGTTCTCATACGCCACGCTCAAACACGAAGGATCGGATATGGCACCACGATACGCCTCGTCTCCTCAGGGGGGACAGGGATTGTGCTGGCACTACTGACATCGCTGCCAGGTGTCTACATAGCCAGCATCGGTCTGATGGCCGGCGTTACGAGCGAGATGCTGTTTATCCTGGTCGCTGTACGACCCACGCTTGTCCGGATTCGGCGGAACAAAAACGATGCCTCTTCGGACATCGTTTCATTCTGGGATGTTACCCGTTATCATGCGCCGCTTGCTGCAACAGCGCTGCTAACCCTGCTTGCCCAGCCGGTCATCAGTGCGGGCCTGGCGCGCATGCCTCATCCTGAAGAAAACCTGGCGGCATGGCCGGTAATATGGGGCATCCTGTTCGTCTTCCGCAGTCCCGCATTTGCCCTGCCCGAGGCTGTGATTGCGCTTCTTGATTCCGACCGCTTAAGACAATCCCTGGGAAGTTTCTGCCGGCGCGTTGGATCCGTGGCGTCCGCTGCAATGCTGGCCTTTTCAATCACGCCGCTGCTCGGGATTTTTCTGAAATATGGCGCCGGGCTGCCGGATCACCTCGCCCGGTTCGTCGTCCCTGGACTCGTACTGACCATTCCGCTGCCCTTTGTCAACTCCATTCACAGCTGGATTCGGGGTCAGTTGATGGCCAAGCGCCTCACCCGGGTTATTTATTGGGGAATGGGGCTGAATCTCGGTGTAATAACCCTGCTGATCGCAGGAGGCGTGTTCCTGCATTTACCCGGCGCCGGTGTGGCCGCGGTTGCGCTGATTGCATCGTTCCTGGCCGAAATCCAATATCTTCGACGCAGGCTTCCGGTCACACCCGAGACGATCTTACCCGAAGCGAGGAAACAACCGACATGAGGCTGATCTATGCAACAGATTAAGCTGACATCCTTGGATTGGGCAATTCTCCTGTTTTATTTCCTTGCCATGGCTGGAGTCGGCCTCTATGTGGCGCGCAAAGTCCGCAGCACTGACCATTACTTCCTGGGCAGTCGCAGTTTCGGCAAATGGCTGATGATGGGGCAGAGCTTCAGCATCGGGACTCATGCCGAAATGCCGGTGTCGTTGGCCGGTGCGGTCTACAACATCGGCTTCTCGGGCATCTGGTTTCAGTGGAAGAACCTGTTTGTTACGCCTTTCTACTGGATCATGGCTCCGGTGTTCAGGCGCCTGCGCCGGACGACTATGGCCGAGGTTGTGGAAGATCGCTACGGCATGGAGATGGGTTCCCTCTATTCCATCTTCGCGATTATCTACTTCACGATCAACATGGGATCGATGGTCAAGGGGGCCGGAAAGGTCATCAGCCAGTCCATTGGCGGACAGATTGGAGTGAACGAAATCGTCGTGGCAATGACGGTTGTCTTCATCATTTACAGCTTTCTGGGCGGTCTGGTGTCCTCGGCCTGGACTGATTTCTTCCAGGGATTTCTCATTATCGCCCTCTCGTTCATGCTCATCCCGCTGGGCTGGGAAGTGGTAGGGGGCATGGCAGGCATGAAGGCAAGCATGCAAGCCTATAAATTCAGCCTTGCGGCGCCGCAAGGTATCTCCGTTTGGTTCATTCTGATGCTCACGATCAACGGGCTGGTCGGCATCATGGCGCAGCCCCATCAGCTGGCGGCAGTAGGGACGGGAAAGGACGAGAGAACCTGCCGCATCGGCATGGCGGCGGGAAATTTCATTAAACGTTTCTGCACGATCGGGTGGGCGCTGGTGGGCTTGATTGCGGCGGCGATGGTGGCCCGGAACGTCGTGCCGGGAGCCGTTCTCAAGGATCCTGAAGACGCCTTCGGCTTCGCCTGTCATACCTTGCTCTTTCCCGGCGCCCTTGGACTGCTTGTCGCCAGTGTCCTCGCCGCCACCATGTCCGCCTGCTCCGCCTTCATGGTCGACAGCGGTGCACTGTTCACCCAGGGGTTCTATCGGAAATACCTCGCTTCCGGCCGTCCGGACCGGCACTACCTCTGGATAGGGAGATTCAGCGGATTTGGAATAACCATGCTTGGGATTTTATATGCTGTCTTCTTGATCGATAAGGTGCTCTACTCGTTCCTGCTAACCGAAACCATGGCGACATATATGGGGATAAGCTTGCTCGGCGGACTGATTTGGCGCAGGGCGAACCGCTGGGGCGCTCTTGCGAGTATCGTGGTCGCCTTCGCAGTGAATTTCTATCTCTATTATCGTCTTGGCAAGAGGCTCGATGCGTGGGATCCGAACGTTTTTCTCTACGCGCTTCTTTCCGGATTTGCGGCGCTAATATTTATCAGCCTGATCACCTCGCCTGAGCCCAAGGCAAAAGTCCGTGACCTGTTCACGCGCCTCGAGGTCTCGACGGATCACTCGGCCGCGATTGTGGCTGCCGGCCCGCCGCGAGCTGACTCCCACGAGTTGGAGCAGGTCACGGACACGGAGGTTGATGCCCTTGCGAGAAAAACCGAAGAGTCTGGGGGGCGCCTCCTTCTGATTGACGTCGGACGACTTTGGAGACCCAGGTTCGGAGTAAAGCATATGGTTGCCTACAGGCGCGATCTTTCCGGTTTGCTCTGGTGTTGGGGTGTGGTCTTAATCCTCATCGCGATCGCCTGGGGCATCCTTTCACTTGGATAAGGCAGGCAGATTGGCTGTGGCTGTGCCTTGACGATGGAGGACTGTATGCGAAAGATCCTGCTAGTCTGGATGATGCTTGGAAGTTCCGCGTTGGGAGCCGATTTTAAAGCGGGATTGGCACGTCGTTCCATTACTCCAACCTTGCCCATCTGGATGTCCGGTTATGCTGCCCGGATCAGGCCGGCGGACGGCGTGGTTCTAGATCTTTGGGCAAAAGCTCTGGCGATCGAAGACAACCGTGGCAGCCGGGTCGTGATCGTCACGACGGATCTGATCGGCCTGCCGCGCGAGATCTCCGATGCCGTCGCGGTCCGAGTGGAGAAGCAGTTCGGTCTTGGCAGGGCCCGGTTGCTTCTGAATTCGTCGCACACGCACACGGGACCCGTGGTCTGGCCGGGCATACGCGTGATGTTCAATCTCACCCCCGAGGATTACCGGCTCGCGGAACTTTATGCCCGGAAGTTGACGGATGACCTTGTTGCCGTAACGGGAGATGCCCTCCACGATCTGGCGCCGGCGGTGATCAGGGTTGCGCACGGTACCTGCGGTTTCGCGAGCAACCGCCGCCAGCCCTCCCAGGGAGGATTCCGTATCGGCGTCAATGCCGCCGGTCCGGTTGATCCCGATGTGCCCGTCCTCGAGGTGACGGGCAAGGACGGTAATATCCGCGCGCTTCTGTTCGGCTATGCCTGCCACAACACCACTCTTGGCGCTGACTTCTACCAGATTACCGGCGATTATGCCGGGTTCGCCCAGGCCGAGATCGAGAAACGCCACCCTGGTGCGACCGCAATGTTTCTGATGCTGTGCGGCGCGGATCAAAACCCGAATCCGCGCGGCACGCTGGACCTCGCCCGGAGTCATGGCCAGTCTCTTGCCGATGCCGTCGAACACATCCTGGCCGGGAGACTCACCACAGTGCGTCCCCCTCTGCGGGCCGCCTACAGCACTGTCGGTCTCGAATTCGCGCCGCACGAACGCAAGTCTTTCGAGCAGGAAGCCCTGAGTACCGATGCCTTCCGGCAGCGGCGCGCCAAGCTCATGCTGAAGGCCTATGATGAGGGAGATCCCGAACGTAGTGTCGTGTACCCGATTCAAGGCATACGCTTTAACAAAGACCTCACGATTCTCGCCCTTGGAGGCGAGGTTGTTGTGGATTATGCCCTGCGGATAAAGCGGGAATATCCGCGCGAGAACATGATTGTCGCCGGTTACAGCAACGACGTCATGGGATACATTCCCTCCCTGCGCGTCTTGAAAGAAGGCGGCTATGAGCCGGTTGACAGCATGATCTACTACGGTCACCCGGGTCCGTTCAGCGAGAAGGTCGAGGACAGCGTCATGGGTGCTGTGCGGCAGGTGCTGCGTAAGTTGGGCGCGCGCCACTAAATAGGTTCTGTTCCGAAAATAGAACGAAATCCCTGAATGTCGGGGTCGGAATTGGTATCGGGGTCGGTATCGGGGTCGGTCCGATGGTCGACCTCGAGTCCGAATCCCGATTGCGACCCCGATTCCGATCCCGAGGCCGACCGCACCATTTTCATGCGCTTGGGTGCGCGCCCCGCGCATGAGTTACTGTCGCGAAATTCGACGAATCGTTCATCAGGTCTGGCCCCGGATAGGATATTGCAAAATATCGAGCCCAGGCAGGGGCGAAAGACCTTCGTATGGTATGAGTTATCTGTCGCCCCCCCCAGGGCTGTGGCCATTCTTGACAATTCCAACCCCGGGCTGCGCTTCGCTTGCCCGGGGCTGTTGGCTTGCGCCCCTTTGGGGCGCTTCCTGCGCGGCAAATGAATCCTCAAGGCCTGACACCGTTTCGTCGGATCAAGCAGCCGCGTGCGCGCGTTCGTGCCGTTGGACCCGCAGTCGCGCTTCAAGCGCACTCCAGTCGATGTTTGAGAAAAACGCTTCTATATACTTGTCACGCTCTGCCGGTTTGTAGTCGAGCAGGAATGCGTGCTCCCAAACGTCCATGACCAAGATCGGATTAAAACCGGCAACGTTACCCATCTGATGCAGCTCGATCCACTGGTTCAAGAGCTGCCCCGTCTCCAGATCCTGGCAGCACATCGACCAGCCCACGCCGCGCATTTTGCCGGTTCCGACGAAGTCGGCCCGCCAATTCTGATAACTTCCAAAACTCTGTTCCACTGCCTTGATGAATGAGGACTTTTGGTCGGGTTCTCCTCCACCGCCCTTTCTCAGGTTGCCGAAGTAATATTCGTGCAGCACCATCCCGTTGTACTCAAATCCGAGACGCCGCTTAAGTTCGGAATAGGTCAGCATATCGTTGTGTTCGACCTTTCCGTCCCTCACCATCCCTGCGAGTCTTTCCAACAGGAGGTTCGTGTTCTTGACATAGCCTTCATACAGGCCGAAGTGTGTTTCCATGGTGCGGTCGGAAATTCCGTTGAGCCCGCCCAGGTTGAAGTGTTTAGCCCGATAGGGTTTGTCGATAGTCATTTATGTTCTCCTTTTTCCCTGTGTTGCAGATAGACTGGCGGCTCTCAGACAAACCATATCAGGCAACCCGTAAAGGACTTCTCAACAACTCGTCAAGACCTCACAAAGACAGTCAATCGCCCGTGCGCTGTTTACATGTGGGTGCGGGCTTTCAACCCGGACTACCAACAGACCACTAACCCGTTGTGGTGCGTCCCTCCGAGACGCAAAATGGCCAAACTCCAGCGTCCGGGCTGAAAGCATGGACAACTTGACGATATCGAGTTCCGCGCGGGGAGACCGGCTACATCCGATAGAGCATTACGTAGACTACGACTCCCGTGATGGAGACATACAGCCAGATCGGGAGCGTCCATCTTGCCACCCTCTTGTGCAGGTCGAACTTTTCTGCGACGGCACGCCACAGGGTGATGATGACCATGGGAAGGATCGTGACTGCGAGGATTGTATGCGAGGTCAAGACTGAAAAGTAGACAATGCGCAGAATCCCATGCTTCAGGAATCGCACCGATCCAACGTGCTGATGATAGACGATATAGGAGATAAGAAAGACCGTCGAGGTAGCAGTTGCGCTGATCATGAAAGCACGGTGGATCCTCCATCTCTGGGTTCGGATGAAGTAGTAGCCCATGAGCAGCAAGAAAGCGCTGCTGCCGTTCAGAAACGCGTTGAAATGGGGCAGGAACAAATAAACGTCGGCCATGAGGAACCAGTGTAATGGGTTTGACGCTTCTTTACACCTGAAAGTGGTTCGCGCTTCGCTCTGCGCAGCCGGTCGCAGTTTGCCAGCGGGGACTGCGAACTGCGAACCGCGAACTTATTTCATGGGTCGGGAGGCAAGGTACACAGTGGCGCCAAAGGCAAGTATGCCGAAAAGCGCACTGATGGTCACACATGCTCCGAGAGAAGGAATGTCCATAGCGGACTGATGTGCGCCAAGATAAAGGGTTCTCCTCACCGCGCCCACACCGTAAGTCAACGGATTCGCCCTGATTATCGCCTGAATCCATCGGGGAGCCCCTGATGATGGGAAGAAGGCCCCGGACAACAGCCACATCGGCATCAGCAGCAGGTTCATGATTGCGTGAAATCCCTGAGTGGAATCCATTTTCCATGCGATCAGGAAGCCCACGGCTGTCAGCGCAAAAGCCACAAGAAACAAAATTCCGATGAGTGCAAGCAGCTTTTCACCGCTCAGCGAGATACCCACGGTCGGAGCCAGGAGTAGAAATATAAGTGCCTGGATCAAGGCCAGCGTCGTTCCTCCCAGAATCTTGCCCAAAGTAATCGCCGAGCGGGAGACCGGTGCGACCAGGACAGCCTGAAGGAAGCCGACCTGGCGATCCTCAATGATTGAGATGGTGGAGAATATGGAGGTAAAAAGGAGTATGAGTGCGAGCGT
>DASQID010000519.1:0-2325 GCA_035631775.1 Acidobacteriota bacterium | reverse complement strand
ATCTATCACTTCATGTTCGGCCCGGGTTGGAAAGAAGGATGTCCCAGTTGCTCGTTCCTGGCCGACGGATTTGACGCCGCCGCACTGCATATGGCGCAACGGGACACGACGCTGGCTGCGGTTTCGCGCGCGACCATGCCCGAGATCGAAGGCTTCAAGAAGAGGATGGGCTGGCGGTTCAAGTGGGTATCGTCGTTCGGCAGCGACTTCAACTACGACTACCAGGCTTCGGCCGCAAAGGACGAAAAAGCCAACGGCAAGGTGCATTACAACTACAGCCTCACCGAGTTTCCCTCTGAGGAGTTTCCCGGAGCGAGCGTTTTCTACAACAAAGACGGCGAGATCTTTCACACGTATTCCACCTATGCTCGCGGCCTCGACATGATGCTCAATGCCTACAACTTCCTCGACCTGACGCCAAAAGGCCGGGATGAAGCCGGGCTATCTTTCCCCATGGCGTGGGTCCGTCACCACGACCGCTACAGCGATGGGAAGATGTTTGATGTCAACAAGCTGATAAGTGCACTGGGATAAACCGGGCGAAGAGAAGACCGTGATCGACCAGAAAACAAGGAGACGAGAAATATGGAAACGATCTTGGAACCATCGGCAACGATGCTACCGATGTTAAATGAGTTTCGCGAAGAGGCCGCCATTACTAAACGCGCGCTGCAAAGAGTTCCGGCTAACAGACTCGGGTGGAAACCCCATCCTAGATCGATGTCTCTCGGCCAGTTGTCCCTGCACATCGCGACCATCCCGAGTCGGCTGTCTCAACTCGCGCAGCTCGACGGCTTCGATGTCTCGCAGGCCAACTTCGATCCACCGCACCCGAAGAATATGGAAGAGGTTCTGGCGGCCCACGAGCAGAGCGTCCTCGACGCTGAGAAGTGTCTGCAGGAGATGACCGAAGAACAAGCACAGGCGAAGTGGCGCTTGATGAAAAAAGACAAAGAACTCTTCACCAAGCCCCGCGCGGCCATCCTGCGATCGATTCTGCTGAATCACTGGTACCACCACAGGGGACAGCTGTCTGTCTATCTGCGATTGCTCGATGTGCCGGTTCCCGTCATTTACGGCCGCAGCGCCGACGAGAGCCCCTTCGACTGACCGCGGGTCAGACGAGGAGTTGAAGAGGAACGACCTCGGGCAAGACAAAAATTGCGATGTCTGTGCAGCCGGCCGTAGTAAAGCTGCAAGCTTGTGCAGAACCGTGGAGAGGATGGCCGGAAGTGTGTTTTCTTGTTGCGTTTAGCGGATAATAAGAAGATACTCAGTTGGGCCCGTCTGGCACGGGTTAAGCCTTCCCCCACCCTCCCCGGTTTCTTTTTTTCAGATTATCCTTGGCCTACCGCGCCGGCACAGCGGAGTGGGTCGACATCCCAGAGCTGCGCATCTCCGGACAAGTTCTCTACCCCCACTTCTCCCTGCATTTCGGTTCCCACCTTTCCCAGCCAGACAACTCGAAACTGGGCTTTGGCGCCCTGGTACTGGAGATCGACCACGCAGCCGGGTTTCAGTTGCACGCTGACACCTTGCAGCGTTGCGCCACGTCCGCTGATGGTCCGGAGGCTGGCAGGCTGCGTGAAGGGGCGGGCGTTGGCGTCCACACCCCAGATTTTGACCGGAAGCTCGACGAAAACACGCTGCTGGCGGCGACGGTCCATAACGCGGATACCTCGCTGGCAAAGGATTTCAGGGATGGTAAGGGCCAACGGCGGGGAAATACAGGTAACCGCCGTCACCGGACCGAGGTGCCGGAAGTTCCGGGAATGGGGTTGTATTCAGTCGATTCCGCGGGCTGATAGCCGCCTTACAGGCGCGACTCGTATCAGGGCACGCATTCGTGCGTGCCGTTAACGGCCACAAAATGAATGCGCCTTTAGGCGCTGGTTCTGAATTTTCGGCTTCCACCCAGGGGGCAGGCCGCCAACAATTCAGTTCATGTCGCCGAGCGAGCACGCGCCGGGACCGCGGGGGTCGCCGCAGGATCCGCAGGCTCCGCTTGGGGATGCCGAGGCCGACGACCCTTTCGCCGATACCGCGAACACGGAAAGTTGCGCCTCCAGCTTAGTGGTATGGCATTTGGGGCACTCGGCTTTTTCCTTGCCGTAGACAAGCGCCTCGAACTGGTGATGGCATTCCTTACAGATGTACTCGAAGATGGGCATGAGTCACTCCGGATCGAATCTCCATTAGAATCGATCTGTGGGGAGTTCGCAAATTACCAATTCCGTGCCCGCGTCTTCGAAGGCGGTGCCGACGATAACCGGCTGGGCCGTACGTCCGTTCCAGCCGCGTCGACTGCTGCGCAGCGGGCATGTG